>DATLGO010000064.1 GCA_035540375.1 Candidatus Thermoplasmatota archaeon | reverse complement strand
CCGCGTTTCTTTCCCGAACGGTGCCCGATTCACAGCCCCCTTTCGCGTGAGCCGTGCGGGGACGCGCGTGGCTGCCCCCTGAGCTGGCTAAACGCGCAAACCCGAGCGCGAACACTGGCTGCGGTCCCGGTCCCGGTCCCGAAACCCGGCGCCCGACACCCGACGCCCGACGCCCGACACCCGGACCCGGTCCCGGCGCCCGACACCCGGACCCGTCGCCCGGACCCGGTCCCGAGTCCTGGGACCCGACACCCGGTCCCGAATCCCGGCGCCCGACACCCGGCGCCCGCTCCTAGCGCCAGCGCGTGGAGGTGGATCGCGCGCGCTTACTTCGCGGGCGGCGCGGCGGCGGCGAGGGGCGCGGGAGCGCGGGCGGGCTCCTTCGACGCGAGGACGAGGACGGCGGGGAGGAGCGCGAGCGCGGCGGCGACGAGGCCGACGCCTTCGAGGCCGCGCTGGCCGTACACGATGCCGGAGCCCATCACGACGAGGACAACGAAGAGGCTCGTCGCGAGATCCGCGGCGCCCATGACGCGGGCGCGGCGCTCGAGCGGCACGAGGTCCGCGACGAGCACGGTGGAGGCGATGTAGGCGAAGCTCCAGCCGAGCCCCACGACGAGGAGGCCGATGGCGTGGCCGGCGAGGCCGGGCACGTACGCGACGCCGAGGGCGCCCGCGGCGAGGATGACCTGGCCCGCGAGGAGCGTGGGGCGGCGGCCCGCGCGGTCCGCCAGGCGACCGACGACGAGCGAGAGGCCGAACATCCCGATGAAGTGGAGCGCCATTGTGAAGCCCATCGCCTCGACGCCATGGCCCGCGTGCTCGAGCGCCGCGCCCGTCACGCCCATGACGCCCACCATCGCGGCCTGCGCCGCGGCGAGCGTCGCGAACGCGGCCGCGAGGACGACGACGCGCGCCGCGCCGGAGGCCGGGGCCGAGGCTGCGACGGCGGAGGCGGCGGGCGTCGCGGCGGCGCGGGCGCGCGCGATCGCGAGCGGCTCGGGTCCGCGGAAAATGACGAACGCGGCGAGGAGGAGCAGCGGCGGCGCGATGAACCACACGAAGCTGCGTGGATCGGCGCCGAGCCAGGTTCCGAGCGGACCTGAAAGGGAGAGGAGCGTCGGCCCGAGCACGGCGCCGAAGGTGGCGCATACCTGCACGAAGGCGACGCCTCGGCCGCGCTCGTTCACTGGAAGCAGGTCCGCGGCCGCGAGGCGCGTGAGGTAGACCGCGCCCGTGCCCGCGGCGAGCAAGACCGCGCCGGCGGAGAAGATCGCGAGCGAACCGAAGGCGTAACCCGCGCCGGCCGTCGCGTACCCGAGCGCCGCCGCGACGTATGCCGCGACGAGGACGATCCGTCGGCCGAAGCGGTCCATCGCGCGCCCCCCGACGAGCGCCCCGACGGCCGCGCCCGCGGAGAACGCCGCGAAGAACGCGCCCGCGTCGCCGGGGTTTTTCGAGAGGGCGACCCACGCAACGGATCCGGGCGCGGCCGTCATCGCGACCGCGACCCAGGCGAGAGCGAAAGCGAGGCCGAGGCGGGCGAGGCCGCCGCGCGCAACGGGGTCGCCGCCGGCGCCGGGAAGGAAGGGGATGCGCATGACGACCCTACCGGAAGCGCGGGCCGCAGCCCGGTTGGATGGCGACGTGGGCGAAGCGAGGGAGGGCGGGGTTCCGTCCGCGGAAGGCGCGCGGCCGAGCGAGGTCCGGGTCGGTCACCGGTTCCGCCACCCCGTTGAATCCCGACATCTCGGGCGCCTGCGCCTCGAGGGGCGTTCGGCGGCGCGGACCGTGCAGGCGCATCGCGCGGCGGGCCATGGCGGCGGGCAGGCGCGTGCGCTCCCGTCAACGTATCGGAGCCCCGGGCGCGCAACACGGGAGCGTTCCCGCGATATCGCGGGGGGCCCCGCTCGGCCGGGCCCACAACGTATAAAAGCGACCTCCTCTCTCCCAGGCTGCCTCGCCTTCCCCGCGGGAGGGCCTTTCACGCTTCCAGTCCGGTCCCCGGACGTTCGTTGGTGAGTCAGATGGTCGTGCAGCAGACGGAACAGGAACAGAGCCTGGGTCAGTACGAGAGCCTCGTCCCCGAAGACACGTACCTCGGGTGCGGCATCCACATCGGGACGCAGCAGAAGAACGCCGACATGAAGGGGTACATCTACCGCGTCCGCAACGACGGCCTCTTCGTCCTCGACGTCAAGAAGACCGACGAGCGCCTCCGCGCCGCCGCGAACTTCCTCTCGAAGTACCCGCCGGAGAAGATCCTCTTCGTCTCGGCCCGCCAGTACGGCCAGAAGCCGATCCGCGTCCTCTCGAAGCACCTCGGCAC
This sequence comes from Candidatus Thermoplasmatota archaeon, assembly GCA_035540375.1. Lineage (NCBI taxonomy): Archaea > Methanobacteriati > Thermoplasmatota > Thermoplasmatota archaeon. Next base: position 6,872 of record DATLGO010000064.1, on the reverse strand, counting down.
GGTCGCGATCGCGGGCCGCTTCATGCCGGGCACGCTCACAAACCCGAACACGACGCAGTTCTTCGAGCCCGAGGTCATGGTCCTCACGGACCCCGCGGGCGACTCGCAGGCGATGCGCGAGGCCCTCAACACGGGCATCCCGATCGTCGCGCTCTGCGACACGAACAACGAGACGCGCAACGTCGACCTCGTGATCCCGACCAACAACAAGGGTCGCCGCTCGCTCGCGCTCGTCTACTGGCTCCTCACGCGCGAGATCGCGAAGAAGTGGAAGAAGGTCGAGTCGGACGAGGCCTTCAACCTCACGATCGACGACTTCGAAGCGACGCTCTGAGCGCCGCCCCCTTCCACCGCGGGCGCGCCGAGCGCGCCCGCGCGCCGTCTTTTCTCATCCCATCCTTCCGGCGAGCGACCGCGCCGCTCACTCGTCGAGCGCGCGGAAGCCCGAGGGGACGGCGAGACCCCAGTACGTGACGGGCGCGGGTCCGAGGCCGAGCACCACGAGCACCGTGCAGCTCGCGCACCAGAATCCTTTGCGTCGATCGCCCGCCACGTTGCGCGCCGCCCCCCGGCAGGCCGGGCAAGCGGCGGTCGCCGTTTCAGGCGGCGGCGCCGCAGAGGCAAGAGGCCTGCCGGAAAGCTGCGCGGGACCGGGCTTGAAGCCCGCTTCCACGCGGGGCCATGCGCCAAGCGGTTGTTCGGGAACCCCACGGGAGGGCATGGTTCGTGCTCCTTGTCCCCTGGGGATAATGGGATTGAGCCACTCGTTTGACGAACCCCGCCGCGACCCCGCACCCGTTCAAACCGTCCGGACAGGCGACGACGAAGCCCTGGACGCAGGCGTCCCGAAGGCCGCGGAAGCCGGTCGGGAAGCCAACCTTCTTGCGGGACCCCGCGCTTCGGCCGGACCGGTGACGGCGACCGGCGCGGCCGCGGCGCTCACGAGCGCCCCGGCGAAGGTCATCCTCTTCGGCGAGCACGCCGTCGTCTACGGCGAGCCGGCCGTCGCGGCCGCGGTCGACCTGCGGCTCCGCGTGCGCGTCGCGCGCGGGCCCGCGGGCGGGCCCTCCACGATCAACGACGCCCCCCTCGCGTCCGCTTATCATCATTACCTGTCGGAGGCCCTCAAGGCCGCGGGCGAAGACAAGCCCGTCGCGTTCCAGGTCGAGGCGAGCGTCCCCGGCGGGTCCGGTCTCGGATCCTCCGCCGCCCTCGTCTCCGCATCGCTCCTCGGCCTCCTCGCGCTCGCCGGGAAGGCCGACCGCGCCTCGCCCGTGCCGCGCGAGACGCTTGCGCGCCTCGCGTACGACGTCGAGGCCGCGGCGCAGCAGGGGCGCGCCTCGCCCACCGACACGACGACCGTGACGGAAGGCGGCGCGATCCTCGTCGGCCGCGAGCGCGGGCCGGGATTCCTGTGGGAGATCACGCGCGGCGAGCGGCGATGGTCGCTCCACAAGGTCGAGCCGCCCGCGATGCCCGTCGTCATCGGCTTCACGCACGAGCGCGGCCGCACGGCGACCGAGGTCGCGAAGGTCGCGCGTTTCGTCGCCCGCACCGGTTTCGCGAAGGACGTCATCCGCGAGATCGGCGACGTCGCGCGGGAAGGCGCGAAGGCCGCCGCGAGGGGCGACCGGGCGCAGCTCGGGAAGCTTTTCGACCGCAACCACAACCTGCTCACGATCCTCGGCGTCTCGACGCCGCGCCTCAACCGCCTCTGCGAGGTGGCGCGGCGCCACGCGCACGGGGCGAAGCTCACGGGCTCGGGCGGCGGCGGCAGCATGATCGCCGTGAGCGACGAGCCGGAGGCGTGCGCGGCGGCCATCCGCAAGGCCGGCGGCGCCGCGTGGGTCGCGACGCTCGGCGCTCAAGGGGTGCGGTTCGAATGACCGTCGTCGTGAAGCTCGGCGGATCCATCCTCACGGACAAGTCGCGTTACCGGACGCTCCGGGCCGACGTCCTCGCGCGCCTCGCGGGCGAGCTCGCCGAGGCGCGCTTCTCGGGCGCGGTCGTGCACGGCGCGGGCTCGTTCGGCCACGTCCTCGCGCGCGAGCACCGGCTTTCGGAAGGGGGCGGCCGCGAGAAGGCGGCCCCCTTCGCGCGGGTGCACGCGGACGTCCGCGCGCTCGACCTCGCGGTGCTGGAGGCGTTGATTGCCGCCGGCCTCGCGCCCGTCGCGATCCCGCCCTTCGCGCTCCCCGACGACGAGGCGGCGCGCGTGCGGCCGTTCGTCGAAGCCGTCGCGCGCGGCCTCGTGCCCGTGACGCACGGCGACGCGGTCCTCGACCCCGCGCGCGGCTTCGGCATCGTCTCCGGCGACGCGCTCCTCGCGCCGCTCGCGCGCGCCCTCAAGGTCGAGCGCGTCGTCGTCGCGACGGACGTGGACGGCCTCTTCGACCGCGACCCGAAGCTCGGCGGCGCGCGCCTTCTCGAGCGCGTGCGATCGACCGACCTCGGCGTCGCCGAGGCGGGCGCCTCGCGGGCGCCGGACGTGACGGGCGGCATGGGCGGAAAGGTGAAGGCCCTCGCGGGCGTCGCGGCCGCGGCGACGCCGGTCACGCTCGTGAACGGGCTCGAGCCCGGTCGATTGAAGGACGCGGTCCTCGGCCGCGCCGTGAAGGGGACGATCATCCATGGCTGAGCGCAGGAAGCCCGCGAAGTCCGAGAAGAAGATCACGACGAGCCGCAAGAAGGACCACGTCGACATCATCCTCAAGGAGGACGTGCGCGCCCGCGCGAACGCGTGGGACGACGTCGCGCTCCTCCACGAGGCGATGCCCGAGGTGGACCTCCCCTCGGTCTCCCTCGCGACGACGTTCCTCGGCGCGAGGCTCGAGGCGCCCGTCATGATCGCGTCCATGACGGGCGGATACCCCGACGCGGAGCGCATCAACGGCAACCTCGCCGCGGCCGCGGCCGAAGCGGGCGTCGCGCTCGGCGTCGGAAGCCAGCGCGCCGCGCTCGTGGATCCTTCGCAGAAGCGCACGTTCAGCGTCGTCCGCAAGCACGACGTCCCGTTCGTCGCGGCGAACATCGGGGCGCCGCAGCTCGTCCCGCAGGGCGGGAAGCGTCCGCTCTCGCGCGCGGACGTGAGCGAGATCGTGGCGATGGTCGAGGCCGACGCGCTCATCGTGCACCTCAACTTCCTCCAGGAGGCCGCGCAGCCCGAGGGCGACCTCGCGGCCGCGGGCGTCGAGCACGCGATCCGCGATCTCGCGGGCGACCTCGGCATCCCCGTCATCGCGAAGGAGACGGGCGCCGGGATGCGGCGACCCACCGCGGAGCGGTTGCGGAAATGCGGCGTCGCGGCCCTCGACGTGGGGGGCCTTTCCGGGACGACGTTCGCCGCCGTCGAGCTTTTCCGGGCGCGCAAGGAGCGCGACGAGGCGCACGTGCGCGTGGGCGAGCTCTACCGCGACTGGGGCGTTCCCACGGTCGCGTCGCTCGTCGAGAGCCGCGTCGGGTTGCCCGTCGTCGCGACCGGCGGACTGCGCAGCGGCCTCGACGCGGCGCGCGCGATGGCGCTTGGCGCGACGCTCGCGGGCTACGCGAGCGCGGCCCTGCATCCCGCGAACGTCTCGGGCAGGAAGTGCGCGGAGTTCCTGGGCCACGTCGCCCACGAGCTCAAGGTCGCGTGCTTCCTCACGGGCGCGCGCTCGGCCGCGGATCTCGCGGCGAAGCCGGTGCTCGTCGGCGGCCATTCCGCGCGCTGGCTCGAAGCGCTCGGACATCCCGTCGCGTCGTGGGCGAAGCGGTGATCACGCGAACGCGATCTCGCGCGCCGCGACGCGGACGTGGCTGTCGAAGGTTTCCGTGACGACGAGGACGTGACCGTCCCGGTCGGGCAGCAGGTAGAGCACGACCGTTTCGCGGTAGTCCGTGCCGCCGCAGGCGTCGCACTCGGAGGCGGGCGCGCCCGCCGCGGCGAGGGAGCGCGCGATCGCGGGCTCGAAGCCCTCCGCCTTGTCGTCGAACGAGACGGCGGCGGACGCCATGTCGCCGCACGACGCGCAACGCCGCAGCAGGAGGGTCGACTCGGCGCCGGGCTCGATCGTCGAGAGCGTTCCGCCGAGCCATCCCGAGGCGGCGCGGCGGTAGGCGGGCGTCGTGACGGGGATGGGCGCGTCGTCCGGGTCCTCGCGCGCTCCGTCCTCGACGATGCCCTGGAGAAGGCCGAGGAGGCCGTCGTAACCGGTGCGGACCGCGTCGGGGAACCATGCGAAGATCGGGATCTGCCACTGGTCGCCCCGCGCCGGATCGACGAGCACGAGCACGGATCGCGGGAGATCCTCGTCGAGGAACCAGCGCCCCGAGACGCGGCGCTTGAGCCATTCGCCGACGAAGCTCGCGGCCTCGGTGACCGGGATGCCGCCGCCCGCCTCGACCGGGGCGCGCGCAAGGTCCCGCACCGCCGCCACGACGCCTTCGGGGCCCGCATCGTACGTGAGGTCGAGGCCGCTTCGGGCCGCGCGCACCACGAAGGCCTCGGCGGCGCGCTCGATCGACGCGGGCGTCGGGGATTCCGCGAGGCCGAGGTCGCGCACCGCGTAGTAGAGGGCGGGCGTCGCGAACGCGCCCGTCTCCCGCATCGCGGCGCGCAGGAATCCGAACATGGCGCCCTCGCGCTCGGGATCGACGCCGGGAAAGACGAAGATGGGAATCTCCTCGCGTCCGACGCGGACCACGAGGTCGACGCGGACGGTCTCGGGGCCGAGCGCGACCACGCGGCCCTGGTCCACGACCTCGAGGCCGCTCGACACGAGGCGGCGGGCGACCTCGCCCGCAAGCTGCTCGACGGCGGCGCGCGGGCGCCCGGCCGGGGTCGGCACCGTGACGCGCGGCCAATGCGTCGGCGCGTTCGTGGCGAGCGTGATGTCGCCTTCGGGAGCACGGACCGGACCCATGACGCTCCCGACTTCCCAGGCTTCCCGGGTATCCCTCTTGTGGGTCGGGCGTCGGTGGGTGCGTCCGCCACCCGCCCCGCGCCCCGACCCGGCTGAGACCTCGGGGGAACATCGCCGGCGATGGCCAATAGCTTTTTAAAGGACCTCCGTCATTCCGACGCCTGCGCCCGGCCTTCCGAGGCAGGGCCATCTCACGCTCCGGAGCGTTTCCCATGGTCGAATTCAAGGTGGTTGTCAATGACCCTCGCGACGGCAAGTCCTACCAGGTGACCGTCTCGGGTCAGCACGCGAACGTGCTCGTCCGCAAGAAGATCGGCGACGAGGTCGACGGCATGTTCCTCGGCCTCCCCGGCTACCGGCTCAAGATCACCGGCGGATCGGACCGCGACGGTTTCCCGATGCGCCCCGAGGTCCACACGGCGGCCCGCAAGGACCTGCTCGTCGCGGACTCCATCGGCTTCCGCCCGACCGCCTACGGCGGCCAGCGCCGCAAGCGCACGATGCGCGGCAACGAGATCTCGCCCGAGATCGCGCAGATCAACGCGAAGGTCACGACGCCCGGCCCGAAGCCCGTTTCGGAACTCCTCGCCGCGAAGGCGGCCTGAGAGGCTCCGCATGAAGGTGCCCAAGCAGCCTGAGGTCAACATCGGGACGATCGGCCACGTCGACCACGGGAAGACGACGCTGACCCAGGCGCTCACGGGCGAGTGGACGGACCGCCACAGCGAGGAGCTGAAACGCGGCATCTCCATCAAGCTCGGCTACGCCGACGCGGCGTTCTACAAGTATCCGGGCAAGCAGGGCGCCGAGGCCTTCGGCGTCCAGGACAAGGCCGAGGACGGCACGCCGGGCGAGGTCCTCCGGACGATCTCGCTCGTCGATTCGCCCGGCCACGAGACGCTCATGGCGATCATGCTCTCGGGCGCCGCCGTCATGGACGGCGCGATGCTCCTTGTCGCCGCGAACGAGCCGTGTCCGCAGCCGCAGACGAAAGAGCACCTCATGGCGCTCGACCTCATCGGCGTCAACAAGCTCGTCATCGTCCAGAACAAGATCGACGTCGTGAGCGAAGAGCGCGCCCGCGAGTCGTACCGCGAGATCAAGAAGTTCGTGAAGGGCACCGTCGCCGAGAACGCGCCGATCGTGCCCGTCTCCGCCCAGCAGGGCATCAACATCGACGCGCTCGTGAAGACGCTGCAGGAGCAGATCCCGACGCCGAAGCGCGACCCGAAGAAGCCCGCGCGCATGTTCATCGCGCGGAGCTTCGACATCAACAAGCCGGGCTCGCCCCCCAAGGACCTCAAGGGCGGCGTCATCGGCGGCTCGCTCGCGCAGGGCGAGTTCTCGGTCGGCGACGAGATCGAGATCTCGCCCGGCCGCAAGATCGAGGAGCACGGCCGCACCCGCTGGGAGCCCATCGTGACGAAGATCACGGGCATCGTCGCGGGCGGCAAGTCGTACAAGAAGGTCGGGCCCGGCGGCCTCCTCGGCGTCGGCACGCTCCTCGACCCCTCGATCACGAAGGCCGACAACCTCGTCGGCAAGATCGCCGGCAAGCCCGGCACGCTCCCGCCCATGGTCGCCTCGTTCACGATGAACGTGAACCTGCTCGACCGCGTCGTGGGCGCGGGCGAGGACCTCAAGATCGAGCCGCTCAAGACGCGCGAGGCGCTCATGCTCAACGTCGGCACGGCCACCACGGTCGGCACCGTCACGAGCGCGCGCGGCGACGTCGCCGAGGTCGCGCTCAAGCTCCCCGTCTGCGCGGAGCCCGGCCAACGCGTCGCCATGTCGCGGCGCGTCGGCGCCCGATGGAGGCTCATCGGGAACGGGGTGATCACGGCGTGAAGGGCGGCAAGGCCGCCAAGGACGCGAAGCCGAAGAAGGCCGCGCCCGCCAAGCCCGAGCCGAAGCCCAAGCCCGCCGCGAAGGCGCCCGCCCCCGCGAAGCCGGCCGCGGCCCCGCCCGCGA
>DATLGO010000063.1 GCA_035540375.1 Candidatus Thermoplasmatota archaeon | reverse complement strand
GGAGCGCGGCGGCGGCGACGAGGGCGAGGGCGGAGGTCGGGGCGTCGCCGAGGAGCGCCGCGGCCTGGAGGCCGAGGACGAGCGCGACCTTCGCGGCCGGCGCGAGCGTCTCCCAGGCGCTCTCCCGCGGCTCGAAGCCGAACGCCTTCACGCGATCACCTCGTTCGCGCGCGTCCGCGCGCGACCGCGGTCGATCTCGACCACGACGTCCGCGGCGGCGACAAGGCCCTCGTCGTGCGTCGCGACCACGACGGCGCCGTCCCAGTCGCGGATCAGGCGGACGAGCGCCGCGCGCGAGCGCGCGTCGAGCCCCGCGGTCGGCTCGTCGAGGAGGAGCGTCGCGGGACGGTGCGTCGCGGCCGCGGCGACGGCGGCGCGGACGGCCTCGCCGCCCGAGAGCGTCGCGGGATGGCGCGCGCGGAGCGGATCGAGCCCGAGCGCGCATGCGACGCCCGCGTCGGGCGCGCGGCCGGTCGCGCGCGCGGCGATCGCGAGGTCTTCCTCGACCGTGTTCGCGAGGAAGGCGTCGGAAGCGCCCTGCGGCACGTGGCCCACGCGGGCGGCGAGGGCGCGCGCGGCGCACGCGGCGGGATCGATCCCGTCCACGCGCACGCGACCCTCGGTGGGCGCGAGATGGCCCGCCGCGAGCGCAAGGAGCGTGCTCTTCCCCGCGCCGTTCGGTCCCGTGATCGCGGTCACGCCGTCGCCGATCGCGAGGTCGAGGTCGAGGAGCACGGGCGCCGCGTCCGGCGCGGGCGCCCACGAGACGCCCTCGAAGGCGAGGCGCGTGTCCGCGTGGGGGCGCGGCCGCCGCGGGCGGGGGTCGTCCGCGGCGCTCGCGCGCGCAACTCGGGGTCCGAGGCGACCGCCCTCCATGGCGTAGCGGGCGTCGGCAAGCGGCGCGAGCGCCTCCGCGTCGTGCTCGACCGCGACCGTCGTGACGCGGCCCGCGAGGGACGCGAGGTCGCGCGCGAAGCGCGCGCGCCAGTCCGCGTCGAGGCCCGCCGTCGGCTCGTCGAGGAGGAGCACCTCGGGTTCGCGCGCAAGCGCCGCCGCGAGCGCGACGCGCTTCGCCTCGCCGCCCGAGAGCGTCGCGACGGAGCGTTCGAGGAAGGCCTCGAGCCCGAACCGTCGCGCGAGGGCGTCGAGCCGGTCGCGCGCGTCGCGCTCCGCGAGGCCCGCGAACGCGAAACGCTCGAGGATCTCGCCCGCCGCGTCGAGCGCGAGGAACGCCTGGCGCGGGTCCTGGAGCACGTACCCGACGCGGCCCGCAACCTCGCCGCGCGGCGCCTTCGCGGGGTCGAGGCCCGCGACCGTCACGCGCCCCGAATCGCGCGCGACCGACGGGAGCCCCGCGAGCGCCGCAAGGAGCGTGGATTTCCCGGATCCCGAGGGGCCTTCGACGAGCGCGAGGACGCCGGGCGGCACCCGAAGGTCGACGCCCGCGACGCGGTTCGCCACGACGAGGCCCTCGACGTCGATCACGGCGAGCGCTCCAGCTTCACGACGTCGTAGCGCACGCGCGTGAGCGTGCCCCGATTCAGGTGATCGAGCTCGTCGAGCGCGTCCTTCAGGAGATCGCTCGTCACGAGGAGCGCGCACGGGACGCCGCGCTCGGCCGCGTTGAAGGCGGCGGCGACGGGGGCGAACTCGAGGACCGGGGAGAGGCTCATCTCGCGGGCGAGGATCTTCGCCCCCGTGCCGTGGACCGCGTAGCGCGCGCCCTCCGGCACGCGGTCGCGGAGGGCCGCGCGGACGCTGCGCCGCGCGAGGCGCGCGAGGCCGCCTTCGAGGGGTCCGGGCACGGAGAGGACGACGAGCGGCGCGGGGGCGAGGTCGACGACGCCTTCGAGGCCGCGCACGAGGACCTCCTCGCCGACGGCGGCGTCCGCGACCGCGACGCCGGTCGAGGTGGAGGCGCGGCCGGCGCGCGCGACGAGGTCGCCACCCTCCATGAAGAGGCCCACGCGCTCGCCCGCGCGCACGCGCGTCGCGGCGAGCGCGGAGGCGGCCTCGACGACGGCGAGGTCCGCAAGGGCGCCGTCCACCGCGCGCTTGAGGTCGCGGAAGCCCTCCTGGAGCGTCTGGATGCCCCGCGGCGTCGGCGTCCAGCCGCCCGCGGGGTCGCGCTCGAGGAGCTTCTCCTTCGCCATCTGGTGGAGGTACGCGCTCACGGCCTGCACCGTCACGTCGAGGGCGGCGGCCATCGCGCGCTGGCTCGTGCGGGGGCCGCCCGCGACGAGCTGCTTCATGATGAGGAGCTTCGTGACGGCGGTCCGGTCGCGCAGGGGCCGGGCGTCCGCGGTCGCGGTCGTGGCGGGCACGCCCGGCGAAGCGCGCGGGCCGGCTTGGAGCTTCCCGGGAAGCTTCATGGGGGGTCAAGCGATCTTGACGAACCTCAAGGGGGGTTGGATGGCGCCGAAGACGCTTCTCGGGCTCGCGCTCCTCGCCCTCGCAGGCGGCCTCGTCGCCGCCGTCAGCCTCCTCGCCCCCGCGCCGCCCGCAGCTGCGGCCTCGACCCACGACGTCGAGGTGCTCGGCCAGGGCGGCCGCGTCGTCTTCCGCGGCCCGGTCGAGGCCGCGAACGCGCTCGAGGCGCTCGAAGCCGCCGCGCGCGCGGGCGGCTTCGCGGTCGAGAAGACGTCGTACCCGCAAGGGACGTACGTCGTCGCCGTGGACGGCGAGCGGGCCGAGGGCTCGCGCGGCTGGGTGTACGAGATCCGCCGCGGCGAGGCGCTCCTTTTCGGCGACGTCGCGGCGGATTCAGCGGCGCTCGAGGCCGGCGACGCCGTGGTCTGGCGCTGGAGCGACCGGCCCGGTTGAAGCGGGGCGCGCGGGGAGAACGTCCGAGGCGAGCCTCGACGACGTCGCGACGATCCACGGGGCGATGGCCGCGAAGAGGAGGCCCGGGAAGCCCCACATGAGCACGAAGAGGACGACGTCCGCGGGGGCCTCGGCCGCCTTCGTGTCGAAGCGGAGGTTCCCGGGGAGCGCCATGAAGCTCACGGCATAGACGATCCAGTGGAGCGCCGCGCCCGCGACGCCCGCGAAGACGCGCTGGCCGCGCGCGAGGAGCGCGAACTGGGCAAGGAACGCGGCCGCGCTCCCCGCGACAAAGAGCGCGTCCGCGAAGGCGCTCGCGGACCACACCATGACGAAGATCCAGTAGCCCCCCGTGGGATCGAACGTGATGATGAAGAAGCGGCCCGTGAGGCCGAGCACGCTCGATCCGAAGATGAGGACCGCGAGAACGGCGAGGGCTTTCGGCGTGAAGCGGAAGCCGATCACGGTCCGTCGAGGGGTGGGGAACGATTCAAGCGTTGCGATCCGGTCACGACTTGCCGGGCTCGACCTTCACGGACTTGATGACGACGTCCGTGCGCGGCTTGTCGTCGCGGTCCGTGCCGACGGAGGCGATGGCCTTCACGACGTCCATGCCGCTTTCGACCTTGCCGAACACGGCGTAGCCGGCCATGCCGCGGCGACGCAGCGTCGCGTCGTCGAGGCCGCTCTGCGCGCCGTGCGTGATGTAGAACTGGCACGTCGCCGAGTGGGGGTCGTTCGTGCGCGCCATCGCGAGGGCGCCGTCCCAGTGCACGAGGTTCGGGTGGATCTCGAGCTTGATCGGAGGATGCGTCGCCTTCTTCTGGCGGCCGTTCGGCTCGAAGCCGCCGCCCTGGATGACGAACCCCTTGATGACGCGGTGGAAGATGAGGCCCGTGTAGTAGCCCTCGTTCACGTACTTCAGGAAGTTCTCGACCGTCTTCGGCGCCTCCTTCTGGAAGAGCTCGCAGACGATGGTGCCCTGGGTGGTCTCGATGCTCACGCGGGGGTTCGAGGGCGACGTCGGAGGCGCGACGGGCATGCGGGCGGCACCGCGGCGCGGGTGCTTGAAGGTGACTACGCGGGGAGCCGCACGTCGGCGGCCGCGAGCATGATCTTCGTCTCGTACGGCCGCGTGCATCCGAGCGTGCCGGGACACGGGTTCCCCGTGCCGAACGCGGAGGAGGCCTCCGCCTCGTGGTCGACCGTGTAGCGGTACGTGCCCGCCATGCCGCCGAGGAAGACGATGCCCGTGAGCGTGCCGCCGCTCCAGCCGCTCGTCTGCAGGGTGCCCGCCGTCGTGCGGACGTTCGAGGGGCTCGTCACCGAAAGCTGCGCGACCGGCGGCGGGTAGACGCAGTAGCCGGCGCACGCGTACTTGGGCGAGACGGCGATGAAGCTCCCGTAGTGGAGGTTCCCGACGGTGTTCGAGAGCGAGGTTCCGAGCATCGCGCGCGCGCCGAGGGCGGGGACGTCGTAGGCCTCGAGGTTGAGCGTCCCGCGGAAGTCCTTCGCCTCGCGGAAGATGGCGTTCGACCCGCTCGTCTGGCCGAGGACCGTGAGCGACGTCGGGCCGTCGAGCGAGGCGCTCCAGCCGTTCTGGGTGCCGGCGCCCATCGCGACGAAGTTCCACGTGCCGGCCGGGAAACTGACCTGGTAGAGGATGTCGATCCATGCGTAGGGCTCGGGACCGGCCGCCATGCCGCCGTGCGTGACGGCGACGTTCATCGGGCCCTCGACCGAGGCGAGGAAGCCCTGGTCGCGGTCGAGGAAGAGGACGGTCGTGTACGAGAACACGGCGCCCTGCGCGTTCGTGAAGAAGAGGTTGAACGCGTTCTCGCCGATGGGTCCCGTGCCGCGGAACGCGAACGTCGCCGTCGTCTGCCACGCGGTCGTGGAGACCTTGAACGCGACCCAGCCGTTCCCGGACCCCGACGCCGTCGCGAGGGTCGCGGCCTCGGCGGCGGGCGCCACGAGGACGGCGGGGACGACGAGGGCGAGCGCGAGGACGACGCGGGCGATCAGGCTGAAGCCTCCCGGACGTTCGAGGGGCCTGCGACGCCTAAAGGCTTCCGCTCACATCGAGTCCGGCGCCGCGACCCCGAGGAGATCGAGGCTCTTCGCAAGGGCCGACTTCGCGGCCTTGACAAGCGCGACGCGCGCCGCCTTCAGGCGGGGGTCCTCGGCCGAGGCGACGGGGCAGTCCCGGTAGAACGCGTTGAAGGCGTTCGCGAGCTCGACCGCGTAGCCGGCGACGGGGTGGATGCGGAGACCCTGCGCGGCGTCGGCGACGACGCTCGGAAGGCGCGCGACGGCCTTCACGAGGGCGACCTCGCTCGGGTGCGTGAGCGTCTCCGCGTGCTCCGCCGGCGAGCCTTCGTCGACGTCCCCCGCGCGCTCGAGGATGCCCGCCGCGCGGGCGTGCGCGTACTGCACGAACGGCGCGCTGTCGCCTTCGAAGTTGAGCGCCTCCTCCCACCGGAACGTGATCGACTTCTCGGCCTGCACGGAGGAGATGTTGAACCGGAGCGCGCCGATGCCGACGATCTCCGCGATCCTCCGCATGGCGTCCTCGGAAAGCTCGTCGCCGCGCCGCTTCTTCACTTCCTCGTAGGCGCGCGCGACGGCCTCGTCGAGGAGGTCGTCGATGAAGACGACGCGGTTGCGGCGCGTCGACATCTTCCCTTCCGGCAGCGACACGAACGAGATCCACACGACCTCGGGCCGGCGCTCGACGCCGACGAGGCCGAGCGCGACCGAAAGCTGGTCCATCGTGAGGCGGTGGTCCTCGCCGAGGACGTTCACGAGGCGGTCCGCGCGCTCGAACTTGTTCCGGTGGTAGGCGAGGTCGCGCGTCGTGTAGAGCGACGTGCCGTCCTTGCGCAGGAAGAACCACTTCTTCACGCCGCCGCCGAGGTTGAAGGGCTCGAGGTCGATGAACCACGCGCCGTCCTCGGTCCCCGCGTGCTCGCTCTTCTTGAGCGCGTCCACGACGGGCTTCACGTCGCCCGCGCGCACGAGGTCGGATTCCCAGAAGTACGAGTCCATCTCGACGTTGAGCCGCGCGAGCGACTCGCGCATGCCCGCGAGCACCGCGCCCGCGGCCTCGCGGAAGCGCCGCGCGTGGTCGAGGTCGCCCTCCTCGAAGCGCTTGAGCATGCCGTTGATCGCCTCCGCCGTCTCCGGCTTCTCCTCCATGAGCACGTTCGCGCGCTGGTAGTACGCGACCTTCTGGTGGTCGATCTTCGCGCGCTCCGCGGGCGGGACGTCCGAGGGCTTGAGGTTCTCGAGGCCCCACGCGAGGATCGCGACCTGCTTGCCCATGTCGTTCACGTAGTACTCGGTCGTGACGGCGTGGCCGGCGGCCCGGAGGACGCGCGCGAGCGTGTCGCCCACGATCGGGTTCCTCGCGCGGCCCACGTGGAACGGACCGTTCGGGTTCGCGCTCGTGTGCTCGACGATCACGCGCTCGCCCGTCGCGGGGTGCGCGCCGAAGTCCGCGCCGAGGCGCTCGACCGCGGCGAGCGTGTCGTGCACGAGCGGGCGCGCGCGGATCCTGAAGTTGACGTACCCGCCCTCGACCGCGACCTCGAAGTTCCCGTGCGGCGGGAGCGCGTCCGCGATCTCCTTCGCGATCGCGGGCGGAGCCTTCCGCGCGATCTTCGCGAGCGGGAAGCACGGATACGCGAAGTCCCCCTTGCCCGCGACGGCCGGCGCGAGACGCGACGGCACCTCCTCGACGGCGTCGGCGTGGCCGAGGCTGTGCAGGGCTTGCTCGAGGAGCGCGGCGGCCTCCCGGCGGAACGCGCCGTACGGGTCGTGGGCCATGGGGGCGCAAAACGGCCTGCGGGTTAAAAGGGTGCGGTCGCCCGGGACGACGGGACGGGGGAACCGTTATCCCGCGACGGGACGGGTCGATGGCGGGAGGCTTTGCCCATGGTTCGTGTCCGTCTCATCGCTCGCGTGCTCGCCGTCTCGCTGCTCGTCGTCGTGGTCCCCGCGGCCGTCGCGGGCCACGCGCGTGTCGCGTTCGAGGCCGGCGAGAACGGTCGCGCGGCCCTCGACGCCTCGGGGCAGCGGAACTGCATCCCCGAAGCGATTTCCGGAGCGACTGGACCGTGCCCTTGGGGGGCGAACGGAGCGATGCGCGTCCTCGACAGCGTCGTCTTCGCGACGTTCCCCACCGGGGCGCACGCCCCCGGCGAGCCGCCCTCGAGCGGCCTCCCGATCGGCTGGGCCTCCTCGAGCGCGGGTCAGCAGTACAACGACAACGTCCACCGAGGCAGCGGCGGAACCGTGGCCGACGTCATCCTCCCGGGCTCCTCGACCTTCCGCGCGTGGTACGGCTGGTGGTGGGACAACAACACCAACGGCGTGATCGACCTCGCGGTCAGGATCGATCCGGAGGGCCGTGACGAGTTCGCGAAGACGAACGAGTTCCGCATGATCGCCTCGACGGCCGCGACGTCGATGCAGGGCTATGTTTCGCCCGGGGCCCACCCGCCGGTCACGTCGAGCCAACGACCCGGCGACGTCGAGCCCGATTTCGGCTACAGCGCTTTCACGAACGACGCGCGCCAGATGTGGAACCAGGGCAACGGCGGCAACCTCCAGGGCAGCGTGTTCCTCGACGGTTCGCTCCTCGAGACGTTCGTCGTCGAGACGGTCACGCATCCCATCCTCGTGCCCGGCTTCACGCCCGACGGCGTCGCGAAGCCGTACACGACGACCGCTTCGAGTCTCGTGGACATCGATCGCTACGCGGCCCTCGCGCCCGGGCCGCTCGCGGGGGTCTACCAGGGAACAGGGGCGTCGGCGCTCGTGCGATCGGTCGACGGCCCGGGCCTTTCTCTCTGCCCGGAGAACTGCGTCGTCCCGCCCTTTCCGGTCGCCGCGGGGCCCGTCGCGGGTCTCGCCTTCGCGCGATACGGGCAGGAGACCGACGAAGACGCCGGGTCGAGCGCGAGCGGGCGCCTTGCGGACTACCGCGCGCGCTACGCGGGATGGCTCGATGTCGTCTTCGGCCTCGCGGTGCCCGAATCCCTCGCCGCGGGGACGTACCGGCAGACGCCGCTCCTCGCCCTCGGCGCCGGCGGGGCGGGGGCCGTGCCGCCGGGCGGCTCGCTCGCCTTCGAGATGTGGACGGGCGCCTGGCGGGACCTCGACGAGGACGGCTACATCGGCGCCGCGGGCGGGGACCCCTACGAGGGCGGCAACCGTCCCGTGCCCGATCGCTACCGTTCGAGCGGTTCCGAGTTCGTCGCCCACAACGGCATCCCTCCCACGGAAAACCTCTACCCCAATGTCACGCTCGTTCCCGAGGAGGGCTCCTCGTGGGGCGAGGCCGGCGTCATCCTGCTCGACCGCGGCACGATCGGCGCCCTGACGCTCCTGAACTCGGGCCTCTGCGCCGCGCGCCCGTCGAGCGCCTGCGGCCCCGCGTACCTCCATGGGCCGCGGTACGTCGGCCGCGAGCCGATCACGATCGACGCCTCGACGCAAGGGGGGGCGGTCGGTTTCCGCGCCTCGACGCACATCCTCGTCTTCCCGGAGGGCAGCGTCGGGAACATCGTCGCGTGCTCCTCGGCGTGGGTCGTCCGCACGGCCGAAGGCGACGAGACGGTCCACGACTGCGACCGCATCGCGGCGCTGCGCTGACCCGACGCGGCGGGACAACCCTTATCCTGTTCGAGGTCGAGACGCGCGACGGGAGGCTCGAGCCTGCGTCATGCCCTCGTCGTCGCCGCGGTCGTCCTCGCCGCGCCTTTCGCCGCGGCCAACCATTGGGACCTCACCTTCGAAGCCGGGGAAGACGGCCGGATCGCCTTCGAGGCGCAAGGCCAGCTGACCTGCGTCGACGCGGCGCTCGGCGCGGCGACGGAGCGCTGCCCTCGCCATGACGACGGGGTCTTCATCCTCGACAACGTGGCCATCCAGAGGATGCCCGCCCAGGGCCACGCGTTCTCCGCGACGCCCGAGTCGAGCGAGGCCACGGCGCCAACCGGATACTACGGTCACGCCGCGAAGCTCGCGACGTTCGGCAACGCGCGTCGCGACAGCGACGGACAGATGGCGGACGTCATCTTCCCCGGATCCGTCGCGTTCATGGCCTGGATCGGACGCTGGCTCGATGCCGACGCGGACGGCGTCATCGACGTCCGCGTCGGGTGGGATCGCTCCGGGATCGTCAAGGACCTGCCCGGAACGGAATGGACCTCGCTCAGGACGGCGGACGCGCCGCGACCGATGGCGTTCGTCTCGCCCGGGGGCCATCCGCCGGCGATCGCGACCTATCGGCCCGGGGACGTCGAGCCCGATTTCGAGTACACCTTCGTGAACGACGCGATCCGCATGTGGACAGGCGGGGGCGACGACACCTCGAGCCTCGCCGTCTATCCCGACGGTTCCCTCCTCGAAAGCTACGTCGTCGAAGCGGCCACGCACCTCATCCTGGTTCCGGGCTTCCGGCCGGACGGCGTCGCACGACCGTACACGACGACGGAGGCGAGCCGCGTCGACATCGACCGCCATGCGGCCGTGGCGCCGGGCCCCGTCGCGTCCCTGTACGCGGCCGCGGGCCTCGACGAGATCCTCCACCACAGCCCGGGTCTCTCCTCGTGCCCCGAAGGTTGCGCCGTCTCGACGATCCCCGTGCCGGGGCTCCTCGCCCGCTACGAGCAGGAATCGGACGACCTCGCGCACGGATCCGCCGCCGGTCGGCGCGCCGAGTACGAGACGGGGTTCCACGCGTGGCTCGACGCGCATGCGATGCTCGCGGACCCGGACGGGTCGACCTTCCGCGGCAATCCGCGTCCGCGGCCGCTTCCGGCGGTCGGTCCGGACGGCCGGGCCGCGATCCCGCCGGGCGGCATGCTCGTGGTGGACGTCTGGACGGGGGCCTGGCGCGACCTTTCCGGGGACGGCTTCGTCGGCGCGGTCGGAAGCGACCCCTACGAAGGCGGCACGCGCGCCATCGGCGACCGCTACCACGCAAGCGCGGGCGAGTTCATCGCCCAGCCGGGCGCGCCGCCCGCGCCCCGCGAGGGCTTCGTCGCGATCCTGACGCCCGACGACACGTGGGGCGGCGGAGTCCTCGTCGTCGACCGCGACACGAACGGGGTCGCTTACGGCTCCCAATACTATACGGCGGTCGCGCTCGGCCGTCCACCGCCCCACGGCGGCGTCGTCCGCACCGGCTCGGACCCGATCGTGATCGCCCTCGACCTCTACAATGGCGAAGGCGCGCACTGGACGTCCTGGGCGGGCGTGATCTTCCCCGAAGGCACGCGGCAGGGCGGCTTCACGCTCTGCACGTCCCCGCGCGTGTTCGACCTCCCCGACGGCCCCGAGACCGCATGGGACTGCGACCGCGTCGAGCGGCTCGCCACGTGACGGGACGAGGCCGGTCAAACCGCGCGCGCGAACGCTTATAGCTCCCCCCGCGCCCTCCCGGAGCGATCACCGTGGCCAGAGTCCTCCCCGTCGCCGCCGTCCTCGCGCTCCTCGCGCCCGCCCTCGCGGGCTGCCTCGGGCCCGCCGGCAACGACGTCGTCGACGACGCCTCGGTCGAGTATCCGCGCGGCGTCCACCCGTGGCCCGCGGGCGACGAATGGCCAGCGGGGCTCGAAGGGCCTTTCTGGCACCATCCGATGGAGCGCCTCAAGATCGCGATGGACGACGGCGTGAAACTCGAGGCGTGGCTCTTCCGGCCCGTCCTCCCCGAGGACGTCCGCGCGCCGGTCGTGCTCTGGTCGTCGCCGTACTTCGGCCTCATCCACCCGGACCCCGAGGACGAGCGCTTCATGACGCGCATGGACGTCCCCGTGCGGCCGCTCGTGGACCGCGGCTTCGCGGTGCTCGCGGTCGGCGTGCGCGGCACGGCCGGAAGCGAAGGCTGCTTCGGCAACAAGGGCCCGCGCGAGCAGCTCGACCAGGTGAAGCTCGTCGAATGGGCCGCGGCCGAGCCGTGGTCGAACGGCCGCGTCGGCATGATGGGCCTCAGCTACCCGGGCACGACGCCGCTCATGGCCGCGATCCACGACCCGCCCGCGCTCAAGACCATCGTTCCGATGGGGCCCGTGACGGACGTCTACACCGAATCGTTCACGCCCCAGGGCGCCCCGTATACGGGCGCCTCCACGAACGAGGCGGCGCGCCGCGGGCTCGTGAGCCTCGCCTCGCCCATCGCGGGCCCGCCCGAGCGCCTCGCGGGCGAGCGCGCCGTCGCGGCGGGCCGTCTCTGCGAGGACTACGCGCGCGTCCTCGCGACGATGCCCGCAAGCCAGCTCGGCGACGTCCGCGACGAGGCGTATTGGAAGCCGCGGCAGCTCCTTCTCAAGTTCCCCGACGTCACGACAAGCGTGTACCTCATCCACGGCCTCAAGGAGTACGACCACCCGTTCCAGGAGGATTTCGCGTGGGACGCGCTCGCGAAGGCGCCGAAGCGCATGCTCCTCGGACAATGGGGCCACCAGCTGCCGAACACCCCGGGCTGGTTCGAGGACCTCGCCGCGTGGCTCGACTTCTGGCTCAAGGGCGTCGGCGCGCCGCCGCGCCTCGGCCTCGTCGACTACCAGGACGGCACGGGCGCGTGGCGCGTCGCGACGAGCTGGCCCCCGCCCGCGCGCCTCGAGACGCTCCACCTCACGCCCGCGAACCTCTCGCGCGAAGCCGCCGAAGGCGCGCGCGTCTTCCGCGCCGCCCCGTGGCCGTACGGCGCGACCGGCACGCTTTGCCAGCCCGCGGCCTCGAACGCGCCCTTCGGCGTCGCGCTCATGACCGAGCCCCTCGCCGAGGATCTCCGTCTCGAGGGGAATCCCTTCGCGTGGCTGCGCCTCTCGAGCGACATGCCCGGCGGCCAGGTGAGCGTGCACCTCTTCGACGTCACCGGGTCGTTGCGCTGCCGCCACCCGGGGATTCCCGAGAACCTGCGCCTCCTCGCGGAGGGCGCCGCGGACCTGCGCTTCCACGCGGGGAATTTCGTCGGGAAGGACTTCCCGCGAAACGCCCCGACCTTCGTGCGCATCGACCTCACGAACCTCGCGGACGTCGTGCCCGCGGGCCACAAGCTCGCGCTCGTCGTGAGCCACGGCCGCGCGGTCGCGCTCGACGAGCCCGTCGCGGACCTCACGACGGACAAGCGCACGAGCAGGAGCGGGCAGCCCTACTATCCGCAGATCACGATCCACACGGGCGCCGAGGGGAGCCACCTCGTGCTGCCGGTGATGCAGGGCTCCGTGGGCGGGAACGCGACGGGAATCGCGTATCCCCCGACGCCGTTCACGGTGTCGTGATCACGGCGCCCAGCGCGCGATCGCGTCGCAGTCCCACGCGGTCTCCTTCACGTCGATGCCGGCCTGGCGGAACGTGATGTCGAGCGGGTCCGTGCAGACCTTGAAGCCGGGCGATCCCTGCGGGAAGAACCAGGCCGCGGTCGTGGTGTACGTGCCTTCCTTCGGCGGGATGTACTCCTTCGCCGTCCAGCGCAGGGGTTCCGTCCCGGACCAGCACGTCGGCGCGACGCGGCTGCACACGAGGCCCCACGACGTGTCGGGGACGAGCCAGCCCGCAATGCGACTTTGCGCGTCGACGTTCGTCGGGGCCCAGCCGAGGAATTCGCCCTGCGGGTGGTCGTGGTCGTCGGGGTTGGGTCGCGCGCCATATTCGTACGGATCGGGCGCGGACGCGTGGCCGACGTAGCCGTCGCCGTTCGCGTCCCGCCAGACGCCCGTCCAGATGCGCGGGTGGAACCACGCGCCGGGCGGAACGGTGGGACGGCCGTCGACCGCGGCCGTCGCAAGGTCGTACGTCTCGTCGTTCACCGCGTCCGCGGTCGTGGTCGTGTAGGCGAAGCCGACGATGGGGAGAAGGTCGACGCGCGCGTGCCAGCCGGCCTGGAACTCCTCAAGGCGCCCCTCGATCGAGGAGCCGTTTCCCGCGGCCCACTCCGTGTCGTAGCGCGCGCGAAGCGGCGCCTGCGCGCGGCCCGCGGGCTCGGCCGCGGGCGTGCCGGACGCCGCGCGCGGAGCCTCCACGAGGCAGAGCGGGCAGTGGGCGCCATACGGCGAGCCCACGTCGTTCACGACGGCGGCCGCCGTGCTCGCATAGAGCGCGACGATGGGACCGGGCGCGAGGGCCGCGTAGCGGTCGAGGTCGACGAACGAGCCTTCGAGCACGGTGTAGGACGTCCCGGCGCCTTCATCGGGCACGAGCGAGGGGTTGTTGACCGTCGTGACGGATACAGCTTGCAGGAGCGACCCGTCCACCATGACGACGATGCCGCCGCCCCAGTAGTGCGGATCGGAGAACTGGTAGCGGATGTCGGGCTCGTCCGCCTCGGGCTTCTCCCAGTCGGAGATGCGCGGGTGGGCGCCCGGCTCGATCCAGGTGAACACGCGCGCGCCGCGCTCCGCAAGCCATTCGTTGTCGGGCTGCGACGTGTACGGCGGAGTCGCGGACGTCTCCAGGAGGTTGTTCCCGTCGGCGTCGTTCCAGATGCCAAGCCACGCTCGCACGGCGGTCGGGCCGGGCCAGATGGCGGCCGGCGCGAGGCCGCCCGTCGACGTCTGGAGGTCGCCATACACGGCGGAGCAGCCCGAGGTGCGGGGCGGCTCGCACGGACGCAGGTTCGGCATGAAGTACATGAGCACCTGCCCGTCGAGCATGCGGATGCCGCTCGACGGGTAGGCCACCGTCGTGGGGGCGGTGGGACACGCGTCGCTCGGGGTCGATTCGTAGGCTTCGAGGACGCAGTTCATCTGGCCCGCGGCATCGAGGAGCGCCCGGTCCTGCTCCACCGCCTCGTACGTGAGGTCGATGACGGCCGCCTCCGCGACGAGCGGCGCGAGGAGGGACAACACAAGGGCGATCGTGGCGAAACCCATCTTCGACATCCCATCGTGCTGACGCATCGAGGTCTCCGTCCCGGGGCGTCCGGCCCCGGACGAGAGCCGGTCCGGGAGGGCTTGAGGCTATCTGCGCGTTGCCGGCGCGCGGGGGCCTTACTTGTGCACGTTGAACCGCAGGATCGCCGCGATGCCGCCGAAGGCCGTGTAGAGAAGGTCGCCCTCCTCGCTGCCGGCGCCGATGATGCGGACCTTGCTCGACATGTTCTCGGCGAGCTGGCTCAGCTCCTCGATGATGTCCGTCTCGCTTTCGAGGAGGACGCTCCCGTTGCAGCTCGGGCAGGGCCCGAACTTCGCCTCGTAGGCGTCGGGGTCGGGCGTCGTGTCCTCCTTCGTGAAATCGCAGGATTGGCACTTCATCTTCACGCGGACGCGGCGGAGCTTCTCGCTCAGGATGAGGATGTCCACGGCGCCGATCTCGAGCGCCTGGCGGACGTGCGCCTCGCCGTAGGCGGCGAGGCCGTGGTCCTTGCCGACCTCGCGCAGGAAGCGCTGGAGGAGGTCCTTCTCCTCCGTGAGGCCGAGGTCCTTGAGGACGCCGTGCGCGTTCGCGACGAGGTCGCGCAGGCCGTACTCGTCGGTGTAGCCCGTGTCGATGGGCTTGCCGACGACCTTCTGCATGAGGCGGTAATCCATGAACTGGCCTTCGAACCAGTATTCCTTCGTGGGGCCGGGGCCGCCGACGATGACGCCGCGCAGCTCCTCCTTCTCGAGCTCCGGCAGGAAGATCTCGTTTGCGACCTCGCCGCACTTCTCGAACCACTTCTCGGCGATGTCTTCCGTGATGCGCTCGAAACGCCGCGACGACTGGCCGCCCTTCGCGTGCTTGTTCGGCACCTGCGACTGCATGTTGGTGACGACCTGCACGGCCTGGCCGCGGAGGAAGCCGATCGTGCACTCCTGGCGGTCGATGACGAGGAGGCCGTAGTTGTTGTGCTCCTTGAGCATCGCCTCGAGGGGCTCGAGGAAGAAGGAGGAATCGCAGTGGTACTTGCGCAGGGCGATCGGCGTCGGGGGCTCGATGACGATCCTGACCATGCGCGAGTGGTTGCCGCCGACGGCCTTGTGGCCGACGAAGACGACGAGGCCGTGCGAGCCGGGATCCTTGTAGTTCTTGATCGCCTGCATCGCGGATTCGAGGGCGCCCGTGACGTTCTTCATCGTCGCCTTCGACTTGATGTTCGAGGCCTGGCCGTACTCGCTCCGGAGCTGGGCCATGACGTCGTGCATCTGGGTTCCGGGCGGGATGTAGAGGCTGATGAGCTGCGTCGCGGTGCCGCGGATGTTGCGCAGCTCCTCGAGCTTGCGCTTGAATTCGTAGCGGGCGCGGTCGGAGGATTGGCCTTCGGCCATGAGATTCACCGTTTGGGGATGGAAGGGGGCGTTCGAGGGTCTCGGCTTCGCTGGGTCGCGGCGGAGGCCGCGAGAAGCTATGCGAAGCGGAGGGTCGATTCCATCGGCGATCGTTGGACCCCCGTTTCGACCTTCAATGTTTCCATTGGGGGGCGTCCTGCGGGCGGCTGTGCGCGCAGCCCGGTCCAGGTCCCGACGCCCGGTTCCCGGTCCCGGATCCCGCCGCCCGGTCCCGGCGCCCGGTCCCGGTCCCGACGCCCGGCACCCGGCCCCGAATCCCGACACCCGACGTCCGCTCGTGTGCGCGCCGTCAAGCGAGTCTTTAAGCGAGGGCGTCATTTCCGCGTTTCGATGGAGTCGGTCGCGGTCAGCCTGGGCGGCAGCTTCCTCGTGCAGGAGGAGGGCGTGGACATCGCGCTCACGCGGGAGATTGCGGAGGTCCTGGAGCGCGTCGCGAAGACGCGGAAGGTCTACGCGGTGGTGGGCGGCGGGATCACGGCGCGGCGCTACATCCAGGGCGCGCGTCGCCTCGGCGCGGACGAGAGCGCGCTCGATGAGCTGGGCATCGCGGTGACGCGGATCAACGCGCGCGTGCTCATCGCGGCCCTCCGGTCTCCGTACCCGGTGCCGGCGAAGACGTTCGACGAGGCGCTCCTCGCGGGGAAGGGCTACGGCATCGTCGTGCTCGGCGGGACGCATCCGGGCCACACGACGGACGCGGTCGCGGTCATGATGGCGGAGCGCGCGAAGGCGAAGCGGCTCGTCATCGCGACGAACGTGGACGGCGTCTACACGGCGGACCCGAAGAAGGATCCGAACGCGAAGATCCTGCCGGAGCTTTCGGCGCGCGATCTCGTGAACATCACGATCGGGAGCGAGAACCGCGCGGGAAGCGCGGGCGTCGTGGACAGCCTCGGCGCGAAGCTCATCCTGAGGAGCGGCATCGAGACGGCCGTGGTCGACGGTCGCGACCTCAAGAGCCTCGAGGCGGCGCTTCTCTCGCAGCCGTTCACGGGCTCGGTCGTGAAGCCGGCCGAGAAGGGGGGCGCCTGAGATGGTGCAGATCCCGAACCACGGTCACTGCCAGATCTGCGGCCGCGCGGTCGCCTTCGGCGACCGCGTGTGCGGCCCGGAGTGCAAGGCGAACTTCGACGTGCAGGCGAAGAAGCGCAAGAACCTGATGCTCATGATCTACGGCGCCATGGCGCTCTCGATCGTGCTCCTGCTCCTCAACACGTTCGCGGGCGTGCGGTGAGACCATGGACCTCGTCGCGCTCTTCGATCAGCCGTTCCTGAAGACGATCGAAGGGCTGCTCGTCGTGGGTCTCGTGCTCGCGGTTGCGCTCACGGGCGTCTCGCTCGGGATCGCGCACCTGTGGCACCGCTTCCGCGGGTGATCTACTCGACGACCTTGCCGGATTCCTTGTAGGTCGTGACGACCATCATCGTCTTCGTGTCCTCGACGCCGTCGAGGGGGCCGATGGACTTGATGATGAAGTCCTTGAGCTCGCGGTAGGAGCGGAAGCGCGCCTTGAGGATGATGTCGTCCTCGCCGGTCACGAGGTACGCGTGCTCGATCTCGGAGAACTTCGCGAGGGCGAGCGCGATGTCGTCGGCCCGGGCCGTGTCGACCTTGAGGAGGATGACGGCCTCGACGTTGCGCTGCGCGTAGTACTGGGAAAGATCCTTCTCGACGTCGCTCGCGGACACGGGGGCAGGCTCCTGGGGCGGACAAGCCGAGGCGCGGTATAACCTTTCCGCGGACCTATTCGGGGGCGGGAATCCAACGCGTCGCGGAGGAGAGCGGCTGCGCCTCGCCGCAGCCAGGACAGGTGACGGGCGCGCGGGCGGGAAGCGCGGGCGCCTCCGCGGGCGTCTTCGTCACTGCGTGGAAGGTGATGACGTCGATGGCGGTCGAGCAGAGCACGCACGTCGGGGAGAGGATCATGGTATCGCCGCTAACGCTCGGCGCGCCCGTGTGATGATATCATCCGGGTCCGGCCAACCGGCCCGGGTCCCCGACCATGGACGGGTCTGGGGTCGAGGGCCTATTTGCCCCTCGCGACCTGCGATACGGCGGCCACGAGTCGGCGCAGGCGCAGCGCGAGCACCATGAGGCCGACGCCGAGGCCGAGGAAGACGATCGCGACGAGGTAGAGGAGCGCCTGCTGGAAGACGTCGGGCGCGGCGAGGCCGAGCGCGCCGAGCGCGAGGAGGAACGCGCCGAGCGCCACGATCGCGACGACGAGGCGGCGCGCGACCGCGGGGAGGCGCTCGGAGAGGAATTCGGCGACGGCGCTTTCGGGC
>DATLGO010000062.1 GCA_035540375.1 Candidatus Thermoplasmatota archaeon | reverse complement strand
CCGGGACCGGGACCGGGACCGGGACCGGGTCCGGGTCCGGGTCCGGGGTCGGTCCCGAGCGGCGCGACCTCGGCCGCGACATGGCGGCCGCGATGAGCGTGAGCCTGGGGACCGTCTGCGGCGATGGCCCCCAGGCGAGTGCACCCTCTCTAGGAGAACGAGCGCGCGAGGCTGGTTCGGGGCGCGCCCGCGAGGGACCACCACGCCCCGCCTCCATGAACGTTCTTCGACTACGGGTGGGGGGAAGTCCCGACTTCCACCGGAAATGATACGGTCGGGGGCCCATCGTCGCGGACGCCCCACCGAACGTCTTAATGCCCGCGAGAGTCTCGCCCGGTGCCATGCGCGCGCCCCGCCGGGTCCTTTTCCTCGTCCTCGTCGCCCTCCCCCTCGGCGGGTGCGCGGGCCTTCCGTTCGGCGCGAGCGAGGAGGCGACGGCGCAGGAGCTCGCCCCGGCCGCCGAGTCCGCGGCCCAGGCGTGGCGCTCCGACGCGTTCCTGGTCGCGGCTTCCGCGGTGGAGGCCGTGAACCGCAGCGACTACGCAGACTTCCCGCGCGCGGGCGACCTCTTCCTCGACCCCGCGCCCGGCAACGGCCGCGCGCCGTTCTGGGTCTACCTCTTCCTCACGCCCGACGGCGCGGCGGGCGTCTTCACGGTCCCCGCGCGCACGCGCGCCGCCGTCGAGGTCGAAACGCACGAGCCGACGCGGCCGAGCGGCCACGGCACGCCGCCCGGCGTCGTCGCGGTCCCGCCGCGGCTCGATCTCGCGAAGCTCCTCGACAGCGACGATGCGGTGCAGAAGGCCCGCGGCGACGCGCGTTTCGCGGACGCCCTCGCGGCGCTCTCGAAGCCCGCGTTCCTCCTGCACCTCGAGATCGACGAGGGCGAGGACGACCGCGGCGCCCCGCGCTGGAGCGTCTTCGCGACGGGGGCCGCGGGCGGCGCCGCCTTCGCGCGCCTCCACGCCGAAACGGGCGCCGTCGAGGCCGCGGGCCCCGCGAACGCGAGCGAGGTGCCGGGCGTCGGCCAGCGTCCGAAGCACATGATGACGCACGAGGGCAAGCACGACGGCACGCTGACCGTGACGAACGCGAAGACCTCGCACGCGATCCCCGTTGCCGAGCCCGGGTCGGGGATCCGCATCTACGTGTGCGCGGGCCACAGCGTCCCCGCGGGCTCCGTGCGGGTCGCGGTCCACGCGCCGGGCGGCGAGAAGATCGCGGAATCGATGCCGACCGGCCCCGGCCCGAGCGCGCGCGTCCTCGAGGTCCCGTCGACCGTGAAGGGCGACCACCGCGTCGAGCTCGCGCTCGTGGAGCCCTCGGCCGCGAGCGATTACGCGATCCTCGTCCAGGTCACGACCCAGGGGATTCCCCCGGAGAAACCCGCCGTCCGCTGCTGAGCGCCCTCCGGGCGCCCAGGGGAAGTGGGATATCTCCCTTTCCATTGCGAAGCAAATCGCAGTCGTCATGATGCCCGCACGCTTTCGTGGGGGCGGGATGCAATAATGGCCTACACCTTCGGATCGTGGAGCCTCTACACGCGTGAAGTCAAGCTTCGAACGTCCGGCGTGACCCAGCGGATCTTCTACTTCGCGAAGAACAAGCCCGCAAGCGGCATGCCGACGGACCTCCCGGCCGGCTACACCGTCGACGTCTCGACGCGCACGGGCATGCCGTACCTCCGCAAGGCCTGAACCGCACGAGCACCACCCCTCCGGCGTCCGGGGCGACCCTGCCTACCCGGATTCTGCCCCCCGCGCCCCGGCGCCGGATCGGGTCCGTCCTTTCTTGTCCTTCACGGGCTCCATTCTTGGAGCACGTCGCAATCCTCG
This sequence comes from Candidatus Thermoplasmatota archaeon, assembly GCA_035540375.1. Classification (NCBI taxonomy): domain Archaea; kingdom Methanobacteriati; phylum Thermoplasmatota; species Thermoplasmatota archaeon. Next base: position 1,977 of record DATLGO010000062.1, on the reverse strand, counting down.
AGCCATTCGCCCGCGGCGAGGCCCTCGATGTTGTCCGGAAGCTGCAGGCGCTCCGTGCACAGCTCGACCGCCGTGCCCTGCGACCCGAGCGGCATGAGGAGGAAGTGCACGCTCGTGTAGCGTCCGAGCGCGCTGTCGATCGACGCCCGCATCACGAGGGGCGTGCTCGTCCCGCCGGCGGCGTAGTATTCGTCCACGGACCTGACGCGCACGCAGAAGGGATAGCTCTCCAACGGCGACGGCTTCGGCGTACCGGCCGAGCAGCCCTGCGGGAAGTGGTGCGGGATCGGGAGGCCGTGCGTGGTGTTCGCGAGGAAGACGCCCCCCGCGGGCCACACGTCGAGGGGACGCACCGTGACGTTGAAGGTCTGTCGTCGCGCGCCCGGCACGCTCGGGTCGACGGGATAAGCGCCGAAGAACTCGGCCCTGGACGCCTCGTAGTTGTCCGGGAGCGGCCGGGTTCCGCCGCGGTAGGGGTCGTCGCCCGCGTCGCCGACGAAACCGTCGGCGTTGCGGTCCTTCCACACGCCGGTCCACGCCTCGAAGCCCAGATAGCCCGGCGCGGACGCCGGGTCGTCGCCCTGGCGACCGACAAGGGGGGTCCCGCGCGGGGAAGCCGCATTGAACGGGATCGCCGACATCGGGAGCAGGTCGATCCAGCCGTGGTAGTCATTCAGGTAATCGGCGTGGCGGCCGCTTGCCGTCGAGCCGCTGCCGTCCGCCCATTCGCGCGGATAGGGAGCGTAGAGCGGCTTGAGCAGGGGGCCGACCACCGCCGCCGCAGGCGTGTCCGAGAGGAGGGACGGAGAGACGCGGCACTGCTCGGGGCAGCTGCCGACGCTGGGGCTCCCGATGGCGTTGACCGTGGGCGCGGCGAGGGCGTAGAGGCTCGCGACCGGCGCTGGCGCGACCGTCGCGTAGACGTCGATGTCGATGAGGGAGCCTTCCCGGGGCGTGAAGGGGAATCGGCCGTCCTCGCTCGGGCGGAGGATGGCGGCCGAGATGGTCGTCATCTCCATGCTTTGGAGCAGGCTTCCGTCGACCCAGAGGATGAAGCCGCCGCCGGAGATGCTGTAGTCGAACTGGTTCCCGGTTCCGCCCCGCTCGACGCCGCCGCGATACTCGAGCGTGATGTCGGGCTGGTTCTCGTCGGGCCGGTTGGATTTCGTGACGACCGGGTGGCTGCCGGGCTCGATGTAGACGTAGGGGATCGCGCCGGGAATGGGCGCCCATTCGTTGTCGGCCTTCCAGCGGAACGTGCGGCCCGGGTCGCCCTCCGGCAGGTTGCGCGATTCGGTCGCGGACACCATGTCGGCCGAGATGCGGATGATGCCGTCCCCGTCGAGATCGCTCCATTGGCCGTACCACGCCCGGACCCAGGCCTGGCCGGGGGGAATGAGGGCGGGCGCGAGGCCGTCCGTGACGCGCTCGTGGTTCATGCCGTAGTTGTAGTCCCGCAGCGGGCTCAACGCATCGGTGGGTTCGGCAAGGAAGTTCGCGAGCGTCTCCTCGGGCTTCGAGACGCCCGCGACGGCGACGAACGCGTCCAGGATCCGGAAGCCCTCGCCCGGCTTGCCCGCGAAGACCTCGAATTCGGTGGGCTCCGACGCGCACAGGCCCGTCGGCGCGTTTGCGACGGCCTCGGCGACGCAGTTCGCCTGCCCCCGGCCATCGAGCTGGAGGCGGCCGTCCTCCTCCGCCTCGAAGCGGACCGCCCCCGTGTTCGCGAGGACGGAAGCGGGGCTGACGAGGACGATGGCCATGAGGGCCAGAAGCCAGGAACGGAAGGTCGCACGCACGGTCGGAAGCCTCCTCGCCCGAAAGTAAGGCGGGCGGGTCTTAACCGCTCCGGGTCCCCGTCGGCCCCGACGGGGGCCGATCCCCTTGCCATGTCAGGGTCGTTGCCGACTGTGACGCCGCGCCCCCGCGCCCCTCGACGAACCGGGAAGCACCCCCGCGCGGAGCGTGAGAAGCATG
>DATLGO010000061.1 GCA_035540375.1 Candidatus Thermoplasmatota archaeon | reverse complement strand
CCTTCCCGCCGCGGCGAGACGCTCCTCCTCGTCCTCCTCGGGGTCGTCGGCGCGGCGATGACCCTCGCCTGGGTGTGGCTCTTCACCCACTGACCCCCGGTGCCCCGGGCCCCCGGGTCACGGGTGTTGGGGGCCCGCCGAACCCTTCCGGAGGTCTTGTGGCGTCGCGACGCCCATGGGGGGTCCATGGATCCGCTCGCGCTCCTCGTCGCCTCCCTCGCCCTCGTCCTCCTCACCCCCCTCCTTGCGGGGGGCGCGCTCGCGCTCGTCGTGCGGTGGCTCGTCCGCCGCGAGACCCCGACGTCGTAGGATCCCCGACACGTTCATGACCCGGGGGACGCCATCGGCGAACGTGCCTCCGCAGGCTTGCGACCGGTGCACCCGGCCCTCCGCCGCGTTCCTCCGCTACAGCGGGCAGCACCTCTGCGGCGACCATTTCCGCGAGTTCACCCGGCGACGCGTCAAGCGCGAGGTCCGGCGCCAGGGCCCGTATCCCGCGGGGAGCCGCATCGCGATCGGCGTCTCGGGCGGCAAGGACTCGATCGTCGCCCTCCACCTCCTCGCCGAGGTGTTCCGGGACCGCCGCGACGTGGAGCTCGTCGCCGTGAGCGTGGACGAAGGCATCGAAGGCTACCGGCCGCCCGCGCTCGCGATCGCCCGCCGCGCGGCCGAGCGGCTCGGCGTCGCATGGAAGAGCGTCGCGTACCGCGACGTCGCGGGCGTCACGATGGATGGCATCGTCGCGACGCCGCGCGACCGCCTCCCGTGCGCGTACTGCGGCGTGCTTCGCCGCAGGAGCCTCAACGATGCGGCGAAGGCCGTGGGCGCGACCCATCTCGCGACCGGACACAACCTCGACGACACCGCGCAGACCATCCTGATGAACACGCTCAAGGGGGACGTCGAGCGCCTCGCCCGCCTCGGCCCGCACCGGCGCGTCCAACCCGGTCTCGTTCCGCGCCTCATGCCGCTTCGGGCGATCCCGGAGCGGGAGGTCGCGCTCTTCGCCATCCTCGAGGGCCTGGAATACCACGACGGCGAGTGCCCGTATTCGACGGAGGCGACACGCGGACGCTACCGCGACCTCCTCCTCGACCTCGAGGCGAAGGAGCCCGGAACGCGGCACGCGCTCGTGGCGGGCTACGACCGCATGGCCGACCTGCTCGCCGCGCGCTTCGCAGGCGCGGCGGATGCGCTCAGGCCGTGCCTCGCGTGCGGCGAGCCCGCAAGCGGCGCGACGTGCGCCGCGTGCGCGCTCCTCGCGGAGGTGCGCTCTTGACGCGCCCGCGCCCGAAGGACCTCGCCCTCGTGAGCTTCGACCTCGACGGGACGCTCGTGCATCCCGCGATCTTCAACGTCGTCGCGGACGCGCTCGGCTTCGGAGCGCCGCTCCTCGAGAGCTACCGCAGGTACGTCGCCGGCGAGATGACGCTCGAAGAGGCCTTCCACCACGACTTCGCGTACTTCGTGGGCCGCGAAGTCGCGCCCATGCGGGAGGCGCTCGCGAAGTCCGACGCGTGGACGCCCGGCATCGTCGGCGCCGTCGAGCGCCTGCACGAGGCGGGCCTCGGCGTCATCGTCACGACGGACCAGCCGCGCTTCCTCGCGGAGCACACGCTCGACTTCGGCGTCGACCACGTCGTCTGCACCGACGCGGCGGTCCGCCACGGCCGCGTGACGGCTGACGCGCATCCCGCGTTCGACAAGTGGGCGAACCTCGCGCGCTACCTCGCGGCGAAGCGGATCGATCCCGCGCGCGTCGTCCACGTGGGCAACGGGACGAACGACATCCCCGTCTTCGAGCGCGTCGGGTGGGCCGTCGCCGTCTCGTGGCTCGCGCCGGTTGTGCGCGAGCGCGCGGACGCCGGCATCGAGAAGCCCCTCGATCTCGGCGAGGTCGCGGACCTCGTGCTCGGGTGAGCCGGGGCGTGCGCATGGCACTCCTTGCTCCACCGCGCAGGAGCGAGGCGCAGTTTCGACCTCGCCGCGCGAAATTGAACCGCGCGCACGTTCCCGGACTTCCCACCCGGTCCCCGGTCCCGAGATCCGACGCGCGCCCCTCCCAAGGCGAAAGGCGAGACGCCGGCGTGGCGCAGCAAGGAGCCGCCGCGGACAAGCGCGCGGGCGGCGTGAAGGGTTGAATCGGGCGGGGTCGGAATCCGCCCGATTCGGGGGGAGACTGTTCGATGCGCGATCGCCGGCATGACCCGGCGGTTCGCGTGTTGGCGCGGCGTCCCTGGGACGGGTGTGCATTCCCATCCATCAGTCGTCCCGTCGTCAAGGACGCCGCGGGGCGTACCCCGCTGAGCAGGGTTCCTTCACCGGCGGGCGCCCATCCGCCGGGAGCGGTCGCGTCGTGTGGTTCGTCCGGCGGGCCGGGATCGCGAGCCCCGGCCCCCGGCACAGGCTTCCAGTCTCCCTCACCGAACCGGTGATCAGCCGACCAATGAGGGGGAAGGAAGGAAGTGATGGAGCCACTGTGAGGTGGGGACTTCCTTGTCCCGTTCGAGCCCGGCGCGAACCGGGCGCGGTTGCTGCGGACCGGAGTCCGCGAAGCCTGGGTCCGGGATCGAACCTCGAACCCAGGCGATCGGAGGCGGTTCGTTCAGTTCGTCGCGAGTTCAGCCGACCCAGGGAAGGTCGAGGTTCTTGAAGCCGTTCGACGGCTTGTCCGTCTTGGCTTCCGTCACCTTGGGACCGTTCGCCTGCGCGCGGCCGTCGGCGGGCTTGCCGATGATCTGCGGGCTGTGGATGCCGGTCATGATGGCCATGACGCGGAGCCGGCCCTCGAACTCGGGCATGATGCGGGCGCCCCAGATGACGTTCGCCTTCGAGTCGAGCTCGTAGGTGAGCGCCTGGGCGACGGCTTCGGCCGCGCTCAGCGTGAGGTCGGGGCCGCCCGTCATGTGGACGAGGGCGCCGCCCGCGCCGCGGTAGTCGACGTCGAGGAGCGGGTGGTTGAGCGCCTCGTGCACGACCTTGTTGGGGTCCGTGCTCTTGGCCTCGCCGTAGAGCATGACCGCGACGCCGCCGCAGCCCATGATGGTGCGGACGTCGGCGTAGTCGAGGTTGATGAGCGAGGGCTGGGTGATCGTCTCGCTGATGCCCTTGACCGTCTCGGCGATGAGCGCGTCCATCACGCTGAAGGCCTGGTCGATGGGCAGGTTCGGGACGTACTTGAGGAGGCGGTTGTTGTCGAGCACGATGACCGTGTCGGCCTCCTTGCGGAGCTTGTTGAGGCCGTCCTCGCCCTTGACGAGGCGGGCGCGCTCGACGTTGAAGGGCGTGGAGACCATGCCGATCACGATCGCGCCGTTCTTCTTCGCGGTCTTCGCGACGATCGGGGCCGAGCCGGTACCCGTGCCGCCGCCCATGCCGGCGGTGACGAACACGAGGTCCGCGCCGTCGAGGAGCTCCTCGAGGGCGCCCTGCGCCATCTCGGCGCAGCGCTCGGCGATCTCGGGCGCGCCACCGGCGCCGAGGCCGCGGGTGATCGACTTGCCGATGAGGAGCTTCTTGTCCGCCTCGATGATGTCGAGGTGGACCTTGTCCGTGTTGATGGCGATCGTCTCGGCGCCGCGCACGCCGAGCTTGTGCAGGCGGTTGATCGTGTTGTTGCCCGCGCCGCCGCAGCCCACGACGACGATCCTGGGCTCGCCGAACGCTTCGAAGTCAGATTCCTGCGCCTGCTGTTCCTGCGGAGGCTGGTAACCCACCGCGCTCGCGATCAACGACTGCATCCCATCACTCCGTGTGTTCCGTTGGGGCATGGGATCTTTCGACCCCTGTGGCTCTGCCCCGAGAGCCCACCCTGGACCGGGTGGAGGTTGGAGCTGTGCGGGCTCCGGCTGTTGCATCCCTTTCCCGCCTTGCGGCGGGCCCATCCCTTGGCGTGAGGCCTAGGTACGCATGAGGTGGTCGAGCTTCGCCTTCTGGGCCTCGACTTGGGCCTTGAGGGTCTCGAGCTCGAGGAACGCGTCCTGCAGACTCTTGCGCGCCTCGAGGCCAGCCTTGACGTCGGCCGCACGGGTGCGGACGAAGTCCTTGATGGCCCGGCGGATCGCCTCGCTCCGGTTGCCGAACTCCCCGCTCTCGATGAACATGTCGAGGAGCTGGAGGTCCGCGACCGGCAGCCTCAGCGTCACGCGCTCGGTGTCTTGCATTCGACGTCCCTTCCACGTACAGAAGGCGGCTTCCCGGCGCCCGGGAGGTGTCGGCCCGGCGCCTTTCGGTGCCGCGCAGACGCCGAAGGGCGCCCGTTGTCAGCTTCTGTCTGACACCTGATCCACGGCCACCTTTTAATATCTATCGATTCGGGGCGTCCTCGCGGCCAGCGGATTCCGCTCCGCCACCATGACATGAACGGATCGTCGGAACCCATCCTGGAACGGCCTGGAAACCATCGGGCCCGCGGGCGGTTTCCGCCCGTCAGACACGCGCTATGGCCGTCAGACGCCTCCCGTCGGACGCCGCCCGTTCCGTTCGGCCACGGCGCCGGGG
>DATLGO010000060.1 GCA_035540375.1 Candidatus Thermoplasmatota archaeon | reverse complement strand
CCGCGTGCGCGTGGGCGTCCTCCTCGGGGAGGTCGGGCAGGTCCGCGATGGCGCGCTCGGCGCGGGCGCCGAGGACCACGATCAGGGCCTCGAAGACGAGGAGCGTGGCGGCGAGCACGACGAGCACCCAGAGGAATACCTCCGGCAGCGCGAGGTACCAGACCGCGGTTCCCGCGAGGACCAGGAGGACCATCGCGCCCAGGATGACGAGGCTGCCGAAGCGGCGGTCGGCCGCGGCCCAGGCCGTCACGTCGAGCGAGAGCGAGCGGCCGGCGAGGTTCACGTTCTTCATGGCTTCCACCTCACGAAGGCGGCATAGGCCGCAAGAAGAATCGCCGTCGCCCCGATGATGACGAGCGCGTAGAACGGCACGTCCGGTTTCGCGTTCTCCGTCGCGGTGACCGCCTTCACCGTGAACGTGCCGCCCGCCTGCGCGGGCGCGGACGACCCGTCGAGATACTTCGTCGCGTACGAGATGCGGTAGGTGCCCGCCTCGGTCGGCGTGTACGTGAGGAGGTAGGAGCCCGTGGCGTCCTTCACGAGCGGCCGCTCCGCGACCTTCTCGGCGCCGCGGAAGATCGTGGCGACGATCTCCTGGATCGGCTTCGATCCCGCCGCGGGGGCGACCTTCGTCGTGAGCGACTTCCCGGCGTCGACCGAGGGCGGCGGCGGGTTGACGCTGATCGGCGGACCCGCGATGGGCGGCGCCTGCACCGTGACGGTCGCGCTGTCGGTCGCGACGGCCTTGCCGTCGCTCACCGTCAACGTCACCGTGTACGGGCCGGGCGCGAGGGCCCGGGTGTCCCACGAGAGCGTGCCGAGGTTGTTGCCGTCGTGGATGAGGCCGGTCGCGTTGCCGTTCGCCCAGGCGACCTTCGCCGTGAGCGTGTCGCCGTCCTCGTCCGTCGCCGTCCAGCGCAGCACGACCGTGCCGTTCACCTTCGCGCCGTCGGCGGGCGCGACGAGCGTCGCGATCGGCGGGGTGTTGTCCTCGCCGATCGTTCCGTCCACGATGTGCGGGACGGCGGCGGAGTGGAGCGTGCCCGTGTTGCCGAGCAGGTCCTTCGCCGTGAAGTAGTACGCGTACGCCTCGCCCTCCTCGGGCGAGAGGGTCGCGCGGAAGGCGTTGACGCTCACGTTCGTCATGGCGATGGGCTGGAAGGCGCCGGACGCGCCGTAGCGCACGTGGAGCGTGACCGACGTCGGGTCGAGCCCGATGCCGGCATCGGAGACGAGCACGACCGGCTCGGCGCCGTCCACGCTCTTCGTGACGAGCGGCCCCGTCTTGTCGAACGTGAAGTTCAGCGTCTTGAACGCGCCCTGGTTGCCGACCGCGTCGCGCGCCGCGAAGTGCAGCTTGCCCGCGCCGTCGGGGAGGCCCGCGGGGGCGAGCGTCGCGCCCGTGAGCGTCTGGACGCTGCCGTTCCCGAAGCGGTAGACCACGACGGGCGAACCCGCGCCGGCATCGTCCGCGTCGAAGGTCACGCGCGTGTCGGGCGACCACCACGAGACGCCGTCCTTGGTCTGCGCGCCCGTCACGGTCGCGTTCACGACCGGGGCGATGGCGTCGACCTCGAAGTCGAACGTGCCGGTCGTGACCTGGCCGGTGCTCGTCGTCGCGACGACGCGGAGGGTCACGTTCGTCCCGTCGAGATACGGTCCGAGGGGGACCGTCACGAGGAAGCCGCGGCGGGTGCCGTTCGGGCCCGTGTCGTCGGCGGTGTAGTTCGCGGGCGTCGTCTGGTAGGCGCCGTTCGCGCCGACCCTGACCTGCACCTGGAAGCTCGAGGCCGTGAGCTTCGAGTGGGCCGCGAAGATCTTCGCCGTGGGCGTCGCGTTCACGAACGCGCCGGCGGGCGACTGCTTCGTGAGCGTCGGCGGCGCGGTGGTCGTGACCTCGAAGTAGCCGTTGTGGCTCACCGCGCTGCACGTGCTCTGGTTCGGCGGGCAGGTGGTGCCTGTGTAGGTGGGACAGCTCGTCTGGCCGAGGCCGCAGCCGTTGCCGACCGCGTCCTTCGCGTACACGCTCACGCGGTACGTGCCGACGGGGAACGTCACGTTCGTGCCCGCGTTCGTCCAGCGCCACACGCCGGTGCCGTTCGCGGCGACCGACGCGTCGGGCGTCATGTTGAACGTCGCGAACGTGGCGTCGTCCTTCCGGATGAGGCCGCGGACCGGGCTCGTCGCCGCGAGCGCGTGGTTCTCGATGATGCGGGCCTCGATCTCGATGACGCCGTTCACCGGCAGCTGCGCGGGCGTCGCGCCCACGGTGACGACGATCGGCGAGCGGTCGTCCACGATCTGGTAGCGCAGGCGGGGGACGAGGGGCGAGGATCCGATGCCCGACTCGTTGCCGTTGCCCGCGTGGTCTTCGGCATAGATCCAGACCGTGTGGGCGCCGACCGCCTCGAGGCGCTTGTCGGCGAGCGTGACGGTCCAGTTGTTCGCGGGCGTGCCCGCGGACATCTTGTAGCACGTGACCGTCGGCGCGGTGCAGCGGGCCGAGAGGCCGTTCGCGCCCTGCGCCGAGTCGTTCTGCACCACGAGCCAGACGTTCTTCAGCGTCGTGTACGGCACGGCCGTGCCGGCCGAGTCCGTGACGTGCGCGTAGAACGTGAGGCCGGGCGTCGCGCGCCAGCCGATCGCGTGGTTCGTCGCGGACGAGTCCCGCCCGACGAACTTGAGCGTCGCAATCTCGGGGAGCTTCGTGTCCCCCGTGATCGTGTGCTTGCGCGGCGTCGTCTGGACGTTGCCGAGGTTGTCCACGGCGGCCACGGTGACCTCGTAGCGGTTGCGCGCGTCGAACGTGAGGCCGGGGTGGCTGTAGCGCCACGAGGACCCCACGATCGTGTTGCTCGCGAACGTGAAGCGGTCGTTGAGATGCCAGCGGCCGGTCGACGGGAGCCACGTCGAGTTGCCCGTGAGGTTGACGATCGACAGCGTGACGCCCTTCGGGCCGGACCCGACGTCCGTCGCGCCGCCGTAGAGCGTGTGGTTCGCGATGAGCGACGCGTTCACGAGCGAGGGCTTCATCGTGGCGAGGGGCGGGGTCGCGTCGAACGTGACCGAGACGGGAAGCCGCGTCTTCAGGTTCTCCCTCGCGGTCCGGTTGAAGCCGTCCGTCGTCGCGTTCAGGTTGATCACGAAGCCCGACTCGTGCTCGGCCGCCGGGAGGCGGACGCGGCCGACGACGTACATCGTCTCGTTCTTGCCGTCGAGCGTGGTCATCGAGAGCGGCGTGAAGGACCACTCGTGGTTCTGCAGGAACCGCGTCTGGCCGGTCGTGATCGCCGTGCGCTCGATCGAGACGTTGATGTCCGAGCGGTGGATGTGCGAGGACGCGGGCTCGCCGGGCGCGAGCACCGTCGTCGCGCCGGCGTGGAAGCCGGTCACGTTCGCGAGACCCGTCTCGAGGACGAAGGAGAGGTTGAACTCGCGGCCGACCCACCGGATGCCTCCGGACTGGAAGACCTCGCAACCCGCGGGATGGAGGCTCGCCGGCATGCTCGCGGCGGCGCGCGCGGCCGCGAAGCTCGGGTCCGTGCACACCGTGAACTTGGGCTGGCGGTACTCGTGGCTGAAGTGGCGCTTCTCGACCGCGTACGGCTGACCCGCGAAGTTCGTGGCGGTGACCGTCGCCTCCGCGACGTAGCTCGCCGCGCCCGCGTCGAGCGCGATGGAGCGCGTGAAGTTCAGCATGTGCGCGCCCGGAAGGCGCGTCATGAGGAAGCCGTTCGCGTCGCCGGGGCGGCAGTTCGAGGAGCACGGGACGTAGGTGTTCGTGCCGAGGTTCCTGACCTTCAGCGTGACCGCCGCGTCCGAGACGTCGGGGCGCGAGAAGTTGATCGCGAACTGCATCGTGGGCGCGACGTTCGCCGCGCAAGCGGGGTTGTTGCCCTGCGCGTTCAGGGCGCACTGGTTCACGTACCACTCGCGCTCGGGGCGGTGCCAGTTGAAGGCGCCCGAGAGCGTGCTCTGGAGCGGAACCTTCACCGTCGAGGTGTGCACCTGGCCGTTGATCGTGACCGTCGCGACCGCCATGATCTCGCCGCCCACGATCACCATGTCGCTCGGCGCCGCGATCTTGTTGCCGGGCGCGGCGTAGCGGAAGTAGAAGGCGTTGCCGCCGAGCGGGTTCTGCGGGAACTCGGGGTTCGGCGACACGAGCTGGACGGGGAAGTCGCGGAAGACGTTCCCCTGGGCCTTGTACTTGATCGCGATCGAGTCCACCTTGCAAACGGGACCCGGGGCGCTCGGCTCGGCCCAGCACGGGGCGCCGTTGCCCTGCGTCGCGTCCGTGTATCCGGCGAACACGGTCATGTTCTCGACGATCTTCTCGTTGCCGCCCTTGTAGAACGGAAGCGACGAGAAGTCGAACGTGATGCGCGGACCGAGCTTGATGTTCGTGATCGGCTGGCCGCTCGTGCCGCTCCGCCAGTCGTCGCTCACCGACGTCGAGGCGTCGGCCGCGCGCATCCTGACCTTGTAGAGGCCGAGCTTCGTCTTCTCGAACGTCGCGTTGATTCCGCCCTTGTAGAGGCTGCGCGTCATGGGGCACGCGGGGTTGCCGAGGCCCTGGCACGTGTAATTCTCGCGCGTCGTGCCCTGGAACGTGAGGGCCTGCTTCGCGTCGTCGCCGTTCTCGTAGAGGCCGACCGTGATCCGGTCGAGGCTCGCGTGGCCCGGCGTGTCGGCGTCCGTGATCCGCGTGAGCAGGTACACGGCGCCGCCCTTGTCGACGGGCGCGCCCTGCTGCACCTCGTGGGTCACGAGGCGCGTCGCGTCGACGCCGGAGGCCGTGATGACGGGCCGGTTCGTCTCGTAGATGACGTTGGACCACTTCTCGACCACGTTCGACCCGGGGTCGGTGACGCGGACGTGGACGCGGAACGTCTCGCCGCTCGTGAGCTGCGCGCGGACGTCCGCGGGAAGCTCCCACTCGTACGTGGGGAGCGTGCCGGCGCGCGTCGCGGGCCACGTCACGAGGGTCGCGGTCTGGAGGCCGGGCCCGACGGTGACCCACTTGCCGCCGCACGCGCCGGTGCCGGCGAAGCCCGGGTTCAGGTAGCACGTCGTGCCGCCCTGCACCTTGGACAGATGGAATCGGATGTTCGCGAGGTTGAACGGCGTCGCGGCCGGGATCTCGTCGTCGCTCGCGTCCACGCGCACGGTCGGGACGTGCGGGTTGCCGCCGAAGCTGCCGACGACCTGGACCGTCTGCGACGGCGGGGTGCCGGGCGGCGGGCCCGTGTAGTTCGCGAGCTTGAGGTCGACGAAGGGCTTCTGCGCGTTCAGGCTCACGTTCCCCCACTCGGCCTTCTTGTTGCCCGCGTGGTCGAGGGCCGTCACGCGGATCGTGACGAGGGACTGCGCGCCCGTCACGCCCGTCTCGCCCGTGAAGGCGAAGCGGTTCGGGCTCCCGACCGGGACGACGACCTTGTCCGCGGCGTTGAACGTCGCGTTGCCGTGCAGGCGCCACTCGACGTGCCACTCCTTGAGGTCCGCGGGCGTCGCGTTCCCGCTCCAGTCCACGCGCACGGTGCGGCCCGCGGGCTGCATGGGGCCGAGGAAGGCATTGCCCGTCGAATGGGTGAGGGTGGGGGGCTTGGAGTCGGCGGGGGTCGGAACGTTGACGGTCCGCGCGTTGCCCGCGCCGTCGGTGAACGTGATGGGCGTCGTGGGGATCGTGCCCGGGTAGGCGTCGATGCGATCTCCGACGAGGGACGGCAGGCGCACCGCGTAGCTCTTGGTGAACTGGTACGCACCCCCCGTGAACGTGCCCTCGTTCTGCCAGACGATCGGGCCATCGATGATCTTCGGGAAGCCCCCCGCGATCGACCAGGTCGAGGAATCCCAGGTCGGATCCTTCAGGTTCGCCACGACGTCGATGTTCTCGCCGATGGAGGCCGGGGCGTTTGCGGGCTTGTTGGTCCGGATCTCGAACTTGTAGTCCGACGGGGCGGGGCAGTTCTCGCTCGCGTGCGGATCCGTGAGGATGCCGTCGGGCGGGCAATTGTCGAGGCGGACGTTCTTGATGAGGACGTCGAGCGTTTCGGACCGGCCGTTCGGGGCCAACTGATCGGTGCTGGAGATGACGCACCGCGTCGTGATGGTGACCTTGATGTCCTGCATCTCGTGGTAGGGCTTCGCCGCGGTCGAACCCTGCAGGCCGCGCGCCGCGATGGTCGATTGGAAGGTGAAATCCGAGGCGGAGGAGGGAAGCGCCGTGGAGGTCGAGGCGGCTTCGAAGTTCGTGTAGGTCGCCGACGTCCTCACCTGCTCGCCGACGGCGCAGATGTCGGTCGCGGTGGTGATCTCGACGCGGACCGTCATGACGTCACCGACGATGAAGGGGCGCAGCTTCGGAGGGTCGTTGAAGTAGACCTCCTGCTTCTCGTGGTGCGTCGCCGCGTTCTCCACCACGCGCGGCCCGAGCACACCCTTGCCGTACTTGACGGCTCCCACCTGGAACGTGCTCGTTGCGTAGTAGGCGTCGCCGTTGTGCGATACGCCGACCTGGGTCAAGGTCGTCTTGTTGGCGTTCGCGGCGGTCGCCGGGGTGGCGGTGAGGATGACGAGCGAGGGCAGCAGAAGGGCGAGGACCCAGAAGAGGGCGGCGGATCGACGAGCGCGCACGGGGATGACCTCCGGTCGGCCAGCGGGGCGACCACTCGGCCCACACGTTCGCGGGTCATCAATCTTCCGGAGTTGCGTTTTGACGCTGACGCGCCTTGGGGGTTATAAGAAAATTATAAGGGCTGATAGGCTGTCCGGATCGTTCAAAGGGGGCCTCGCGCTGGGGGAGATCACCACCATCCCGCTCACGAAGACAACCCGGGACCGCCTGCGGAAGGCGGGCCGGAAGGGGGAGACCTACGACGCGCTCGTGAACCGTCTGCTCGACCTCGCGGAACGCCGGCGCGGGGCGGGGGTCGTGGCGTTCGAGCGGGTCGAGTAGGCGCACGCGACGGGACGCGGGGACGTCGCGCGCCGGCGCGCCGCGCGACCGGTGGCCGACCCCGCGTCCGGCGCAAAGGTCTAGAACTTCTGCCCCGTGATCCGCTCGTAGAGCCCCACGTAGAGGTCCGTGACCTCGCGGGTCACGTGCGCGGGGAGGGCGGGGATGTCGGGCTCGGGTTGCTTCGCCTTCCGCGCGGCCATGAGCTTCTCGTGGTAGCCGGTCGCGCGGTAGTGGGCGCGGACGTGCTCCTTCGAGAGCTCGACGAGCTCGCCCGCCTCGTAGGCCTTCGCGTCCCACCAGCGGTCCTCGTCGGGCGTGCCGAAGGTGTCGACGAGCATGAGCCGGCGGTCCGCGTCGAAGGCGAACTCCTTCTTGCCGTCGACGTGGATGAGGCCGTGCGCGCCCGCGACCTCCTGGATGCGGGCGTCGATCCGGAGCACCGCGTCCTTGAGCGCCTCGAGCTCCCGGTCGCTCAGGCCGCTGATCTTCTGGGCCTCGGCCTCGGTGAGGTCGCGGTCGACCTTCTCGAGCTTCGTCGTGAACTCGATGAAGGGCTTCGGGAGCTTCGCGCCCTTCCTCGGGACGCTTCCCGCGGGGAAGCCGAGCGTCTCGGGCTTCACCTCGCCGCTCTTCAGCCGGTCGACCATGCTTCCCGCGAGGTAGTGGCGGCAGATGACCTCGAGCGGGATGAGGAAGTCGCCCTTCGTCTTCGCGATGACGTCGTAGTCGGGGATGACGCGGACGCGCTTCACGATGGCCTCGTTCGGGCCCCGGAGGCTCTTGAAATGGGTCCGGAGGCCGAGCTTCTCGACCTCCTTGAACCAGAAGGCGCTCGTGCGGTTGAGGGTCTCGCCCTTCTTCGGCACGAGGGTGGGGATGATCTTGTCGAAGACCGAGATCTGGTCGGTGAACCGGAAGAGCAGCTCGTCGGGTCCGTGTGCGTAGACTTCCTTGACCTTGCCCTTCCGGATGAGCTCCATGGTCGTCCCCGGGCCGCGGATGCGGCCTTCCCTCCAAAAGCGTTCGCCCGGCGCGTGTCCCTCGAGGGGTCACACACAAGTTCTTGAACCCCCGACCCGTTCGAGGCGCGGGAGGCTTCCTCAGTGAAACTGATCGCACCCTTCGTGGCCCTGCTCATGATCGCCCCGTTCGCCGCCGCCGGCGCGGTGGAATGGAAGACCCAGACGGTCGACGGCACGATCGCCGTCGGGACGCTCGGCCTCGCGGCCCGTGCGAGCGGTCCCGCGAAGGATCACCACGTCATCACCCTCGCGCAGGTCGCGAAGGGCGGCGAGTACGTGAACCTCACGTGGACGACGGCGTCGGGCGCGCCGATGGACCTCGACATTTCGTTCCTCAACGCGGCGGGCAACTACATGGACGACGGCTGCTACTCGACGAACCTCGCGGGCGCCCCCGAGGACGAGACGGGCCTCTTCTACACGACCGCGAACGAGGAGCGCTGCCGCGCGCCCGCGAACGCGGTGAAGGCCGAGATCTCGGGCTTCTTCGGCGTCGGGGCGACCTTCCGGTTCACCTACGCCTACCTCGCGCCCGTCGCGTGAGCGGATCCGGGCGCGCGCCGCGCGCCCCGTCTTTTCCTTCTTCAAGATCGATGAGCGTGAGCCTCGGCGGGCTGGACGCCGCGGGCGGGGCGGCGGGAAGGGGGACCCGTCGAGGCGGTCCGCGACGCCGGGCCTAGAGGCCCGAGCACGTGAAGCGGACGATCAGCGTGTTGTAGCACGAGACGCGCGCGTAGGCATCATCGGGATCGGCGCACGCCTGCGCGCTCGTGGACCCGAGGGTCTGCCCGACGCAGGTCATCTCCGTCTCGGGAGGCGGGATCGATTCGGCGGCGACCGCCGGGGCGAGGGCCACGAGGGCGGCTGCGAGGAGGATCGGACGCATCGCGGGCTGCTCTCTCCGCTCCCCTATTTGGAGGCTTCCCGGAACGAGGTCCGGGGGGAAAAGAATCTTCACGCGCGAACGGCATGCCGGAGCGATGGCGCGGGGCCTTCTCGTCGTGTGCGAAGGGATCGACGGTTCGGGGAAGACCACGGTCTCCAAGGGGCTCGCGGAGGCGCTCGCCGCGCGCGGCCATCCCGCGCGCTGGACCTTCGAGCCCTCGCACGGCTACATCGGCGAGGCCGTCCGCCGATCGTTCCGCGAGGACACGCCGGAGCTTTCGCAGGCGTTCCTCTTCATGGCCGACCACGTCGCGCACATCCGCGAGGTGGAGCGGCTCCTCGAGGAGGGCTACATCGTCGTCTCCGACCGGTGGAGCGACAGCACCTTCGCGTACCAGGGCGCGGCGCTGCAGGAGTCGTTCGCGAAGCAGGGCCTCGACGCGATGCGCTGGCTCATGGACGTCGAGAAGGTGTTCGACCGCGCGCCCGACCTCACGCTCCTCTTCGACCTCCCGCCGACGGAGGCGATGCGGCGCATCCAGACGACCCGGAAGGAGCTCGTGAAGTTCGAGCGCGCCGAATTCCTCGAGATCGTGCGCGCGAACTACCTGAAGCTCGCGCGCGAGCGTCCGCACTACCGCATCCTCGACGCCTCGCGCCGCGTGGACGAGAGCGTGATGCACGCGCTCGCGCTCGTCGAAGGGGCGCTTCGCCGCGAGAGCGCCGCGCCATCCTGATCCGTCGTCGTGGAAAGCCTCTTAACCGGCCATGGGCGTGAGCCCCCCGTGCGCGCGGCCGCCGCCGTCACGAGGCTTCTCGGGAAGGTCGCCTCCCGCCCCGCCTCGTCGCCGGGGGCGCGGCGCGCCGTGGGGCAGCACCCGCTCCTCTGGGTGGGCCTCGCCGTGTCCGTGGCGGGCCTTCTCCTCGCGCTCTGGTCCTTCACGGGCGACCGCGCCTACGACATCGGTTTCGTCGCCACCGCGGCCGTCGGTTTCGGCCTCATGGTCGCGGGCGTCCTCTTCGCGGCCTGGGGCCGATCCATCGGCAACCGGCGCCGCCGCGCCGCGGCGCGCCGACCGAAGGGCCTCAAGGACATCGACGTCGCGCCCCTCGCGCTCGCGAAGCCGGCCGACCGCCGGTCGATGCGGGCGCGCCTCGCGGACGTCGTGCGCGGCCTTGCGCGCAGGCCTCCGTCGGCCGAACGCGCGCGGCTCGAGCGCGCGACGCTGCGCTGCCCCGCGTGCGACGCCGTGTTCGAGGCCGAGGGCCGCCGACCCTTCGACGCGACGTGCCGCGCCTGCGGCCTCGTCGCGCGCGTCGAGGC
>DATLGO010000059.1 GCA_035540375.1 Candidatus Thermoplasmatota archaeon | reverse complement strand
ACCATCGGCCGCCAAGCCCGCGCGCGGGCGAAAGCCTTTGCGATGTGGATGTGAGGCGCCCACCGAACGCCCGGGCTCATCGCCGGCGTGTCCGCCGTCTCCTGCGGGGGTCGTCTCCGTCCGCGGTGGGCGCCGTCCTTGGTTCGCCCCTCCGCGTCCCGCGGTTCACGGATCCCCGGGGCAGGGCGGAGGCGGCGCGGAGGGATGGCGCTCAGGGGCATCAAGATTTCCCGGGAGAACATTGATGGCGACGGAGGCCCGCTCCGGTCCCATGCGCCGCGCCCTCATCCTCGTGCCCGTCCTGCTCGCCGCCACGCTCGCGGGATGCGTCGGGACCCGGCTCGACGCCGCCGGCGCCGCGGCGGGCGCTGCGGGCGGCCTCGCCTGCCCCGACGGCCAGGAGGTCTCGGCCTGCAACCGGGGGCTTTCCGGACCGGGCGTGAACGAGTTCGCCGTCGCCGCGAATCCGACCGACCCGATGAACGCCATCATCGTCGCGAACGACTACGGCGCGCCCGACGCGACGACGAAACCCTTCCACCGCCTGTGGGGATCGTGGTGGTTCACGCACGACGGGGGCGCGACCTGGACGAAGCGCGTCGTGCCGGGCATGCTGCCCGACGCGACCCGCAGCCTCGCGGGGTACCAGTTCGTCGGAGACCTCGTCGTCGCCTATGCGGATGACGGCACGGCGTGGATGGCGGGCATCGCGTACACGGCGGCGGGCCCGGTCTACCGCAACGCCGTGTGGATCGCTTCGAGCCGGGACGGCGGCGCCACGTTCAGCGAGCCCGCGCTCGTCGATTCGTACGCGACGGAATTGATCTTCCACGACAAGCCGGCGCTCGCGCTCGACAGGGCGGGCCGGATCTACCTCGTCTGGAGCTTCCAGGACGTCGGCCAGCGAGGGACCCCGAACGACCAGGGCATGCGCGTCGGCGTGAGCGAGGACGGCGCGAAGACGTGGAGGACGGGATGGATCTCCCGCAACGACTTCGGCATCAGCGCGTCGATCGCGATCGGTCCCGACGGCGCCGTGAACGTCGCGTGGCGCAGCTACGATCCCTACGCGCACCAGTTCCGGCGCTCCACCGACCACGGTCGCACGTGGAGCGACCCGGTCGTCGCGCGCGCGCTCGACCGCATGGACCTCAAGCTCCCGAATTCG
Organism: Candidatus Thermoplasmatota archaeon; assembly: GCA_035540375.1. NCBI lineage: Archaea > Methanobacteriati > Thermoplasmatota > Thermoplasmatota archaeon. The sequence goes on along the minus strand of DATLGO010000059.1, from coordinate 17,795 downwards.
AGCTACCGCGCCTTCGTGCTCCCGACGCTCGTCGCGACGCCCGACGGCGCGCTCCTCATGATCACGGCCGACAAGGGGAAGGACCAATCGAGCGACGTCTTCCTGCTCCGCTCGAATGACGACGGCGCGACGTGGAACGCGACCGTGCTTCCGCGCGCGACGAAGAACGCGCAGTTCCTGCCCACGATCGCGGCCGCCCCCGACGGGCGCGTCGTCGCCGCGTGGCTTGACCGGCGCGACGACGCGGAGGACGCGAGCTACGTCCTCTACGCGGCGGAGAGCGCGGACGGCGTCGCCTTCACGGAGCGCGTCGTCGGAAGCGCGCCGAGCCGCGACCCGAACGACGGGACGGCGGGAAGCACCTTCATCGGCGACTACATCGGCGCCGCGATCCTGGGCGACCGCGTGTATCTCGCGTGGCCGGACCTGCGCGAGGACGGCCGGAGCCGCCTCTTCGCGGCGGCGCTCGTCGCCGGGAACCCGAAAGCCTGATGAGGCTTCCGGGCGGATGCGCGTCCATGCCCGCGCCGGACCGCGACGACGTGCTCGTCCACAACTGGAACCTCGAGGCGAACCTCGCGCGGAGGATGCCCGAGAAGGTCGTCTTCTGGGACGAGACCCTGCGCGACGGCGAGCAGACGCCCGGCGTGTACTACACGCTCGACGAGAAGGTCAAGCTCGCGAAGATGCTCGACGACCTCGGCGTCGACATTTTGAACTGCGGCATCCCCGCGATCAGCGAGGGCGAGCTCAACGCCGTGAAGGCCATCGCGAAGGAGGGCCTCCGCGCGAGCGTCCTCGGCGCGTGCCGCACGGTGCAAAGCGACATCGACGCGTGCCTCAAGGCCGACGTGGACGAGATCAGCCCGTTCATCGCCGTGAGCGACGTGCACCTCAAATACAAGCTGAAGCGCACGCGCGAGGAGGCGATCGAGATGGCCGTGAAGTCGGTCGAGTACGGCAAGGCGCACGGCCTCAAGGTCACGATCGTGACCGAGGACACGGTGCGCGCCGACCTCGACACGGTCGAGACGCTCTACAACCGCGCGATCGATGCGGGCGCGGACCGCGCGCTCTTCTGCGACACGGTCGGCGTCATGACCCCGGCCGCGACGCGCTGGTGGTTCGCGGAGATCCAGCGCCGCGTCTCGAACAAGGCCGAGTTCGGCTTCCACAACCACAACGACTACGGCCTCGGCGCGGCAAACGCGCTCGCCGCGATCGAGCAGGGCATCCCGGTCATCAACTGCACGCTGAACGGCATCGGCGAGCGCGCGGGCAACGTCGCCTTCGAGCAGGTCGTGATGGCGCTCGAGGACCTCTACGGCGTGAAGACGGGCATCAGGCTCGAGAAGCTCATGGAGGTCTCGCGCGCGGTCGAGGAGGCGACGGGGATCCCGGTCGGGATCACGCAGCCCGTCGTCGGCTACAACGCGTTCACGCACGAGTCGGGCATCCACACGGACGGCGTCATCAAGAAGGCCGCAACCTACGAGCCCATCCAGGCCGAGGCCCTCGGCCGCGAGCGCCGCTTCGTCTTCGGCAAGCACACGGGCACGACCGCCGTCGCGGACCGCCTCGAGAAGAACGGCGTCGCGAACGTCCCGAAGGAGCAGCTCCTCGAGATCGCGAACCGCATCAAGCGCCACACCGAGGCCCAGAGCAAGGCGACGGTGAAGGCCTTCATCGACACGTACCGCGACTGGGACGTGAAGCACAACGGCGTCGACAATCCCACGTTCTGGAAGATCGTGAAGGACGTGACGGGAAAGACGCCGCCGCCGGGCGTGGCGGAGAAGAAGTACAAGTGGTAGTCCGGGGCCTTCAGCGGTGCACTCCGTGACATGAGTTTCACACCTCGGCCTCGCCTGCGGGCGAGGCCTCGGCTCATGTCACTTCGTGCCAGAGGAGGGGCGCTGCGCGCGCCCCTCCTCTGGACTCCACCCCCCGCGCCAGGGGCTCCGCCCCTGGACCCCCGCCGAGACCCGCGTTTTTTTCTCGAACGGTGCTCCGATGTCTACGCCTCTTCTTGAGCGGGCGTGTGGGGGCGCGCGTGGGGCGCCTCCCTCGCCGTTCAACCTTCTGAACCCGGGCGCGAACACCGGCTGCGGTCCCGGACCCGGACCCGGACCCGGTCCCGACGCCCGGACCCGGTCCCGGCACCCGGTCCCGACGCCCGGTCCCGACACCCGGCTCCCGGTCCCGACACCCGGCTCCCGGTCCCGGACCCGGACCCGGTCCCGACGCCCGGGCCCGGTCCCGGACCCGGTCCCGACGCCCGGACCCGGTCCCGGCTCCCGGTCCCGACGCCCGGGCCCGGTCCCGGCACCCGGCTCCCGGTCCCGGCTCCCGGTCCCGACGCCCGGACCCGGTCCCGGACCCGGTCCCGACGCCCGGGCCCGGTCCCGGCTCCCGGTCCCGACGCCCGGGCCCGGTCCCGGCACCCGGCTCCCGGTCCCGACGCCCGGGCCCGGTCCCGGCACCCGGCTCCCGGTCCCGAAGCCCGGCTCCCGGTCTCGGCACCCGGTCCCGGTTTCCGGCGCCCGCTCCCCTGGGGCGCCCTCGGCGTCGCCGGGGTTTCGCGGAGATGTCAAGGCTCGTCCGACCCCCGGGCCGTCATGAAGGCCCCCCAGGCGGTTTCGATCCGGGCGCAACCGGCATCGGCTTGAAGGCCGGCGGCGGAACGGGGGGCGGGAGAAAAGGTCGGAACTGACCCCCGGTCCGAGGCCGCGCCATCGCGCGGGGTCGGGCTTGGCGCCAGTCTTTTCTTCCGGGTTAGGGAGACAACAGCATGGAATGCCCCATCGGGGGCGGACGCCTCAGCCGGAGGTCGGACTCTGGCCGCTGAGCTGCGTCCCCGCCCCAAGTCAGGGACCCGTCACAGGATGGCCAAGCGCGTCGCGATGCACGCGCACCTCGGCCCCGCGCGCCCGCGCGTGCGGAGCTGGCTCCAGAGCTTCCTCATCGAGATGCTCTTCTGACGCGGCCGTGTGGAGGCCCGTCGGACAAGGCGGCACGCGCCCTCGCCCGCAAGCGGCAGCGCGTCGGCCGTCGCCCCCACCGCGAGGTCGCGGTCGTCCCCACCCTCGAGCGCGGAGGCGAGCCGCGCGGGGGCGTCCCCCGTCGCGCGCGCTTCGCGCGGAGCTGGCGGGAGGGGTCGTCGCGGCCATGAGGTCCAGGGCGGCGGCGACCGCGCACGTCGGCCCCGGGACCGGGACCGCGCAAGGGCGGGGAGCGATCTCGAGCCGGCGCTCCGCCGCGCGCCGGTCGCCGGGGCCATAATTTGAAGAGACCCCCCTTTCATCGGGCCGCGGGAATCCGCATGGCGCCGCGCCCGCAGACCCTGTCGGAGAAGATCCTCGCCCTCAAGGCCGGGAAGCCCTCGGTGAAGCCGGGGGAGATCGTGGAGTGCCCGGTCGACGTGGCGATGGCGCACGAGGCGTGCGCGCAGCTCATCAAGCCGTTCGAGGAGATGGGCGCGACCGAGGTCTGGGACCCGAACCGCGTCGTGATCCCGATCGACCACTGGGTCCCCGCGTCGAGCGAGGCGAGCGCGAAGCTCCACCACGCGATCCGCCGCTTCGCCGAGAAGCACAAGCTCCCCCACTTCTACGACGTCGGGGCGCAGGGCATCTGCCACCAGATCCTCGCGGAGGAGGGCTTCTGCCTCCCGGGCGACCTCGTGCTCGGCACGGACTCGCACACGAACATGCTCGGCGCCGTGGGCGCCTTCGCGGCGGGCATCGGCCCGACCGAGATGGCGGCCGTGTTCGCGACGGGCGAGATCTGGCTCAAGGTCCCCGAGAGCATCCGCGTCGAGGTCAAGGGCGAGATCGCGTTCCCGGTCCAATCGAAGGACCTCATCCTCGAGACCGCGCGCCAGCTCACGACCGAAGGCGGCGCGTACAAGGCCGTCGAGTTCACGGGCGCGGGCATCGCGTCGCTCCCCATGTTCCAGCGCTTCACGCTCTCGAACATGACGACCGAGCTCGGCGCCAAAGCGGGCGTCCTCCCCGCGGACGAGAAGACGATCGACTACCTGCGGAAGACGCCCATGAAGTCCAACCGCCGCTCGGAGATCGAGCGCCACGCGGACCTGCGCGCCGATGCGGGCGCGGTCTACGAGCGCACGGTCACGATCGACGGCGACGCGCTCGAGCCGATGGTCGCGATGCCGCAGAGCCCCGACAACGTGAAGCCCGTGAGCCAGGTGAAGACGGGCCGCGTGGACCAGGTGTTCATCGGGAGCTGCACGAACGCGCGCCTCGAGGACCTCCGCATCACGGCGGCGATCCTCAAGGGCGAGCGCGTGAAGAACGGCACGCGTCTCCTTGTCTACCCGGCCTCGACGAGCATCTACAAGCAGGCCCTCAAGGAGGGCATCATCGAGATCATCACCGACGCCGGAGGCGCGTTCAACCCGTCGAGCTGCGGCGCGTGCTTCGGCGGCATGGGCGGCGTCATCGACGCGGGCGAAGTCTGCGTCTCGACGTCGAACCGCAACTTCCCGGGCCGCATGGGGCACGTGCAGTCGCAGTCGTACCTTGTTTCGCCCATCGTCGCGGCCGTGACCGCGATCGAAGGGAAGCTCGCGGACCCGCGCGCGTTCCTCAAGGAGCGCCCGGGCCTCGCCGAGGAGGCGCTCAGGTGGGCCGAGAAGCCCTACGAGATCGGCCTGTGGTCGCGCCCCAACATCCCGCTGGGGGTCGCCTGATGGAGACGAAGCTCGCGGGCAAGGCCTGGCGCTTCGGCGACAACGTCGACACCGACCAGATCACGCCCGGCAAGTACCTCGCCTTCATCGACGCGCCGACGCTCGGCAAGCACGTTCTCGAGGGCGCCCGGCAGGAGTTCCCCGGCCTCGTGAAGCCCGGCGACATCCTCGTCGCGGGCCGCAATTTCGGGTGCGGCTCCTCGCGCGAGCACGCGCCGCTCGCGATCAAGGGCTCCGGGCTCTCCGTCGTGCTCGCGGAAAGCTACGCGCGCATCTTCTACCGGAACGCCTTCAACGTCGGGCTCCCGATCCTCGTGTGCCCCGGCATCCACGCGGCGGTCGCCGAAGGCGACCGCATCGAGGTGGACCTCATGAGCGGCAAGGTCGTCAACACGACGAACGGAAAGACGCTCCAGGCCGAGCCGCTCACGGAGAAGGCGCTCGAGCTTCTGCGCGCGGGCGGCCTCGTGCCGCTCGTGCGGAAGAAGCTCGAGGCGAAGCGGGCCGCGAAGTAAGGAGGCTCACGCGAGCGTGGACAGGAGCGTCAGCGCCGTCGCGAGGGCGACGAGCGCGCAAAGCCCGCAGAGGACCAGGTTCTCCGAAAGGGCGGTGCCGATCATCCCCCTTGAGTGCGCGAGCGGCACCATAGCCTTTGCCCGATTCCCCCGACCCCGCACGGCGGGCGGCCGACCACCCCTTTGACGGGGGCCGCTAGGTTGAAAACCTCCGGCGCGCCTCGGGGGCCGAGTGCGCCGAGCACCCTGGTTGGCCCTCATTGTGCTCGCCGTCGCGGGTTGCTCAGCGCCCGCTCCGGCCGGGGGGGACGATCCGGGTCCCGCCCCGCCCGTTCCCTACGACGCGTGGGCGTCGAAGCTGAGCGAGCCGCGCTACTCGGACATCGTGCGGGAATCCTCGTTCCTGCGCTCGAAGGACGGGACGAGCCTCGCCATCACGGTGTGGCGGCCGAAGGACGCGGGAACCGCGACGCTGCCGACGCTCCTGCAGATCACGCCTTATCAGACGATCGACCGCGCGGTGATGGCGACGTTCGGGGAGGAGCCGACGACCTTCTGGCCGAAGCGCGGCGTCGTCTTCGCGCTCGCGGACGCGCGCGGCACGCACAGCTCCGGCGGGTGCCTCGACTTCGGCGGCTTTCGGGACCGCGAGGACGCAAGAGCCTTCGCGCAGTGGATCCAGGCCCAGCCCTGGAGCAACGGAACGATCGCGGTCGAAGGCGTGAGCCATCCCGGCATGGGGGCCCTCGTCGCCTCCGTCGCGGACGTGCCCGGCCTCGTGGCGAGCCTCGCGCACGCGCCGGTTTCCTCCTACTACATGGACGAGTGGGAGAACGGGGCGCGCTTCGAGGGGCAGAACAACGGCGCCGCGTACCAGGCGATCGAGACGCTCCCGACGCTCGACCCCTCGCCCGAGGCGATCGCGAACCAGGCCGGCGGCACCTGCCAGGGCGAGACCCTGCGCGAGTTCACGATCAACGACGGCACGCTCACGCCGTGGTTCAAGGACAAGGACCTGAATCTCCTCGCGAAAGATGTCCGGAAGCCGATCCTTCTCACGATCGGATTCTTCGACATGAACGTTTTCCCCACGCACGTCGAGCGCTTCTGGCGAGCGCTTCCCGAGGACGTCGACGCGCGCCTCGTGCTCGGATACTGGACGCACAGCTATCCCGACCTCGGCGGCTACACGACGCCGGAATGGGCGGACTGGCAGCACCGTTACCTCGACACGGTGCTCCTCGGACGCGACACCGGCTTCGAGCGGGAACCCCGCATCCTCGTCGAGGACTCGACGGGCGCATGGCACGCGCTTGCGGCGTGGCCGCCCGTGAACCTCACGACGCTCTGGCCCGCGAAGGACGGCGCTCTCTCCGAGACGCCCTCCGGGCCGGGGCAGGCGTCCTGGCGCGACGACCCGTCGGCCCACCGCGATCGTTGGGGCCCGGATGCGCACGTCCTCTTTGAGACCGAGCCGCTCGAGAACCCGGTGTGGGTCGCGGGCGCGCCGCGCGTCACGCTCGTCGCGAAGGCGACGGCCTCGCACGTGAACCACGTCGTGTATCTCTTCGACGTCGCGCCGGACGGCACGCGCGTCCGCGTGAGCCACGGCTACCACGACTCGCGCTTCCCGAACGGGCTCGAGCGCGCCGCGCCGCCCGCGCCGGGGACGCCGGCCACGTACGCGTTCGACCTCTTCCCGACGGCGCACGTCCTCGAGAAGGGTCACCGCCTCGCGCTCGTTCTCGCCTCGAGCGATCGTTCGACGACCGACGGCTACACGCAGTGCCAGCGGACGCCGCGCGGAGGCTGCTACGACCCGAGCGGTCTCATGCCGTCGCCGAACCCGGATGCGGTCACGACGGCGCTCCTCGGCGCCGAGGCGACGCGGATCGACGTTCCCTTCGCGGACCCCGCGCTCGGCCACGTCGGTTGACCCCGGAGAAAGTTTCATCACGGGTCTCCGGCTTGGGGACCGCAATGCCCGGGAAGTACAAGATCGCGCTCCTGCCCGGCGACGGCGTGGGGCGCGAGGTCGCGGTCGAGGGCGAGAAGGTCCTGCGCGCGGTCACGGAGCGCTTCGGCGTCCAGTTCGAGACCGTGAGCTTCCCGTGCGGCGGGCAGCACTACCTCGAGACGGGCAAGGAATGGGCGCCCGAGGCGTTTCCCTTCTGTCGCGACGAGGCCGACGCGATCCTCCTCGGCGCGGTCGGCTGGCCCGGCGCGACGCTCCCGTCCGGCGACATCGCGGGCGCGGGCATCGTGTTCGGCTGCCGTTTCGGCCTCGACCTCTACGCGAACGTGCGCCCCACGAAGCTCTACCCGGGCGTGCGCCACAAGATCGGCGACGCGTTCAAGCAGGTGTGGGAGCCGAAGAACGTCGACTTCGTCGTCATCCGCGAGAACACGGAAGGCGAGTACACGCCCGCCCGCGGCGCCCTCACGCGCGCCGGCGTCACGGAGGTCGCGACGGACACGACCATCATCACGCGCAAGGGCAGCGAGCGCGTCGCGCGCTACGCGTTCGAGCTCGCGAAGCGGCGAAACGGCGCGCCGAAGGACGGCAAGCGGCGCGTCACGTGCATCGACAAGTCGAACGTGCTGCGCGGGTCGCAGTTTTTCCGCCAGGTGTTCGACGAGGTCGCGGCCGGATACGGCGGAATCGAGCGCGACTACGCGTACATCGACGCGTTCACGCAGTGGGTCGTGCGCCAGCCCGAGTTCTACGACGTGGCGGTCACGACCAACATGTTCGGCGACATCGCGACGGACCTCGCCGCGGTGCTGCAGGGCGGCATGGGCATGGCCGCCTCGGGCAACATCGGCGACAGGCACGCGATGTTCGAGCCCATCCACGGAAGCGCGCCGAAACACGCGGGCCAGGGCATCGTGAACCCGCTCGCGACGGTGCTCGCGACGCACATGATGCTCGACTGGATCGCGGACCGAAAGTCGGACGCGCGCCTCAAGGAGGCCGCGAAGGCCGTCGAGGCCGCGGTCGCGACGGTCGTCGCGGACGGCAAGACGCTCACGTACGACCTCGGCGGCTCGGCGAAGACGGGCGAGGTCGGCGACGCGGTCGTGAAGGCGATCCTCGCCTACGGGCGCTGATCCTTCTCGACCTCGAGCCCCTCGCGCTTCCACGCGACGATGCCGCCTGCGAGGTTCGCGACGTCCCCGTAGCCGGCCTCGTCGAGGATCGCCGCCGCTACACGGCCGCGCGCGCCCACCGCGCAGTGGACCACGACGGGTCGGTCCCGCGGAACCTCCGCGAGGCGCGAAGTGAGCTCGCCGAGCGGCACGTTCAGGCTCCCGGGGATGCGTGAGCCGCGGTGCTCGAATCCCTCGCGCACGTCGAGGACGACGGCCCCCGCCTCGCGGGCCTTTGCGGCCGCGCGCGCGTCGACCTCCTTCACCTTGCGGCGCGGGGCCCGGATCCACGTCAAAAGCGACTTGAGGAGGCTCATCGCGATCACCGGGCCTTGCCCTTCGCGGGCTTCTGGGCGGGCTTCTTCGCGGCCTTCGGCTTCGCGGCCGGCGCGGCGTCGCCGCCGAAGAGCGTCTGCTGGCCGCCCGAGGGCGGGGGCTTCGCCTTCGCGCCCTCGCGCAGTTCGCGCAGGCGCGCGAGGTCTCGCACGTAGTCACCGTCCTCCTCGTACGGCGTCTCGATGTATCCGGGATGGTCCTTGAAGCGCGGGTCGCGCAGGAGCTCCTGGAAGAGCACCTCGCCGAGAAGGCCCTTCCCGATGTTCTCGTGCCGGTCGCGGTTCGACCCCAGCTCGCCCTTCGAATCGTTGAGGTGGAACGCCTTGAGCCGGTCGAGGCCGACCGCGCGGTCGAAGGACGCGACCATCGCCTCGTAGCCGTCCTTCGTGCGGATGTCGTAGCCGCTCACGAACACGTGGCACGTGTCGAGGCAGACGCCGAGGCGCGCGTGGTGGCCCGCCTTCGCGATGATGGCCGCGAGCTCCTCGAACGTGCGCCCCACGGCGTTGCCGGCGCCCGCGTTCGTCTCGATGAGCACCATGGCGCGCAGTCTCTTCGTGCGCTCGAGGACCTTCGCGAGGCCGAATCCCACGCGCTCCAGGCCCCATTCGCGGGGCTTGTCCTTCGGGCTTCCGGGGTGGAACACGACGAACGGGACGCCGAGCGCCTCCGCGCGCTCGACCTCGACCACGAGGCCGTCGATGGAGCGCTCCCAGAGCGCGTCGTCGGGCGAGGCGAGATTCAGGAGGTACGAGCAGTGGATGAGCGTGGGACCGAGCTTCGCAGCCGCGACGCCCTCCTTGAAGGCCTGGGCGTCGGCGGGGTCGAGGGGCTTCGCCGCCCACTGCTGCTGGTTCTTGGAAAAGATCTGGATGACCTCGCAGCCGAGGTTCGTGCCGTTTCCGGGGGCGTTCCGGACGCCGCCCGAGATCGAGACGTGGGCGCCGATGCGCATGGCCCGGTGAAGGCGGGCCGCGCCGATAAAGGGGCGCGTCGATCTACGGAAGGGTCCAGGGCTTGACGTCGTCGAGGGGGTCCTCGCCCTGGGGCGCGACCCGGACGACCGTCTTCGAAGCGTGAGCGGCCATGAACCTGATCACGCCGGGCGACCTATTTCCGGGTGTCGGAAAGGGCGGCGGGCCGGCCATGACACGGCGTGGCGCGGCTCAGCGTCCCCGGGCGTCCCGGAGGGCGGCGAGCTCGCGCTCGAGGCGAGGCGTCGGCTTCTCGTACACTTCCTCGATGAGCGTCTCGAAGGCGGGCGGAGGCGCCGCTTCCGCGGCCTTGATCGCGGCGTCGATCGCGGCGATGATCTCCGCGCTGGCCTTCTCCTCGCGCGCCGCGTCCCAGACGCCCTTCGCGACGAGGAACGCGTGGAAGCGCGCGATCGGGTCGCGTCGCTTCCACGTCTCGACCTCGGCCGAGGGCCGGTAGCGCGTCGGGTCGTCCGACGAGCTGTGGCCCTGGATGCGGTACGTGACGGCTTCGATGAGCGTGGGGCCCTCGCCGCGCCGCGCGCGATCGGCCGCCTCCTTCGCGGCCGCGTAGCACGCGAGGACGTCGTTGCCGTCGACGCGGACGCCGGGCATGCCATAGGCGAGCGCCTTCTGCGCGAAGGTCGCGCTCGCCGTCTGCTTCGAGGTCGGGACGCTGATCGCCCAACCGTTGTTCTGGAGCACGAAGACGACGGGCGTCTTCCAGACCGCGGCGAAGTTGAGCGCGTGGTGGAAGTCGGATTCGCTCGAGGCGCCGTCTCCGAGATACCCGAGCGCGACGGTCTTCTCGCCCTTGATCTTCGCGGCGTACGCCATGCCGACCGCGTGGGGGAGCTGGGTCGCCATCGACGAGGACCAGGTCACGAAATGGTATGTCCGGTCGCTGAAGTGCATCGGCATCGAGCGACCCTTCTCGATGCTCGAGCCGTTCCCGAACATGTGGTTGAAGTAGCCCTCGAGCGGGAAGCCGCGCATGAGGAGCGCGCCGGATTGCCTCAGCGCCGGGAAGATCCAGTCCGAGGGTTCGACGGCGGAGGCCGTGCCGATGACGGCCGCCTCCTCGCCCGTGGAGGCGCCGTAGAACGCGATGCGGCCCTGGCGCTGGAGGAGCATGCAGCGCTCGTCGAGGAGGCGCGTGCGGAGCATCGCGACGTACATGGCCCGGAGCGCGTCGTCCGCGAGCTTCGGAACCTCCGCGCCGGGCGCGAGCGTGCCGTCTTCGCGGAGGATCGTGCGAACGGGAAAGGCGTCGGAGCCCATCAGGTGCGGCGAGCGGCGGATCCCTCCTTAAGGCCTTTGACCGCGGGGAACCGCCCCTTCAAATAAACGAGCGGAGAGAGCAGCCCCAGGTTGGTCCGGGTGACACGCGCGCGAGCCAGGCGGCTCACGGCGGGTGACGGGGCCGGGGGCCACGTCATCGGGTTCGCCGTGGGCGGCGCCATCTTCCTTCTCACCTTCTCCGTCCTCATCCAGTTCGCGCTCGAGCCGGCCTCGGACGCGAGGCCGAAGGACGCGAACCTCGCGCGGGAGGCCGAGGACACGCTGCGCATCCTCACCTCGACGGCCGGCGAGCCCGCGACGTGGGGCCTCGCGGGCGGCGCCAGCGGCGACGCCGTCGCGCGCCTCGGCCTTCTCGAGCCGGGGACGAGCGCCACCCTCTCGCCCGGCAAATGGGACGCGCTCGTGCGCGGCACCCTTGTCGATGAGGCGAACGGCGCCGTGGATTATCCGGCCGCGCGCGCCGCGCTCGGCCTCGGAAACAAGGGATTCCACCTGCGCGCGTACCCCATCTTCCCGACGGCGGCGGCCGGCACCTACGGGCTCGGCAGCGACTTCGTCTCGCATACCGTCGCCTACGTCGGGCACGTGCAAGGGGTCGCCGAGAGCCAGGAATCGAAGAAGGAGTCCCACGTCCTTGCGACGCTCCCCGTCGCTTTCGACAACGTCACGTGGAACGCGCTCCTCATGCCGGGCGCGCAGGGCGACAAGTTTCCCGATGCGAGCGCCTCGCTCCGCGACGGTCTCGTTCCCCAACTCGGCGGCGCCCTCCTCGTGAACGGACAGCAGAACGGAGACACGTACCGCGCGATGCGCATCCACCGCGACTTCCTCGCGGCCGAGACGGGCTGGACGCCCCCCGAGGGCGACCACGTCTTCGCGTTCACGGACGGCGACGACCTATCCTACCACAAGAACCGCGACGTCGACATCGTGGTCGGCCGCGTCGACCTCTCGGACGTCCCGGGCGTTCCCGTCCTCTCGATGAAGTACCGACTCGACAACGGTGGCGACGACGGCGTCCCGCCCACGACGGGCGACTACGCCTACCTCATGGCCGGCGTGCACATCGGGGGCGGAGTCGTCTCGTGGACGCGCGTCGGGCCTTACCTCGGAGCGACGGGGACGGCCTGGGAAACCTCGAGCGCGGGCATCGGCAGCTGCGTCCCCTGCCTCGTGGCCCCGACGAACGCGAACGTCTACCTGGGCGTCCGGTTCCACTCGGACAACGACAACGTGAACGGCGCGCGAGGCCTCGTGTTCGACGACATCCGGCTCGTGGACGGCGGTGGCAGGACGCTCTTCGCCGCGGGTTTCGAGGCGCCGCGCTACGCGACGCTCGTCGTCGGCTCGGCCGTCGACCAGAACGCGCTCACGAGCGCGCACGTGAAGCACGCGGTCCGGGATTACGTCCTCGCGGGCGGCCGTCTCATCGTGCTCGGGACCGACACGCAGAACTACCAGTGGCTCGAGCCCATCTTCGACGCGGGCATCGCGACGGCAAGCGGCGGGCTCTTCACGCCCGACCTCGCGCATCCCCTGCTCTCGACCCCCAACCCGCTCGCCTACGCGAACTATCCGACGAACGGCTACGTGTGGGTCATCAACAACGGCGCCGACAAGTTCGTCCAGGTCGTCGGATCGGGAGACGACCACGTGCTCGCCGTGTCGAAGCCCCAGGCCTTCGGGGCGGGATCGCTCATCCTCACGACGTGGCTTCCGTCCCAGATGGCCGGCGAGGAGCCGTTCCGCTTCCTCGCGAACTCCATTACGTACGGTTACTACGCGCGGCTCTACCTCGACTTCGGGCCGCCGGTTCCCAAGGGCGTGGCGGTCGCGAGCGCGACACGCACGCTGCTCGTCGACAAGACCGCGGTGGGGGACGGCAAGCTCGTCGAGGTCGCGCTCGTGCTCCACCTGTGGGAGTGACCTACCTGCCCTGGAACGCGTACTTGCCCTTCTCGATGAAGGCCTTCATGGCCTGCTTCTGGTCCTCGGTCGAGAACGTGAGCGAGACGGCCTCGAGCTCGTAGCCGAGGCCCGTTTCGATATCCGTCTCGAAGCCGCGGTTCATCGCGCTCTTCGCGAGCGACACCGCGACGGGGGCCTGCAGGGCGATGGTCGCGGCAAGCGCCTTCGACTCCTTGAGGGCCTGGCCCGCGGGCACCACCTTCAGCACGAGGCCGAGGCGCTCCGCCTCGCGGGCGTCGAAGCGCCGCGCCGTGTACACGAGCTCCTTCGCCTTCATGGGGCCGATGAGCCGCGGAAGGCGCTGCGTGCCGCCGAAGCCCGGGTGGATGCCGAGCGTCACCTCGGGGAGGCCGAACTGCGCGTTTTCCGAGGCGACGACGATGTCGCAGCTCATCGCGAGCTCGAGGCCGCCGCCGAGCGCGAAGCCGTTCACGGCCGCGATGACGGGGCGCGGGAACGTCTCGATCGCGCGGAAGACGCGTTGGCCCATCGCGGTGAACGCCCGGGCCTCGAGGGGCGTCTTCGTCGCCATGAACCGGATGTCGGCGCCCGCGACGAACGCCTTCTGGCCCTCGCCCGTGAGCACGACGGCGCGGACATCGTCGTCCTTCGCGAGCGCGGCGAAGGCGGCTTCGAGGTCGGCGAGGACCTGGCCGTTCAGCGCGTTCAGCGCGTCCGGGCGGTCGATGGTGACGACGGCGACGTGGTTCTCGACCTCGGTCCGCACGAGCGGCAGCGCGAACGCCTCGCCGCGGCGGCCGTGCTCGACGAGCGATCTCGCGACGGGGAATTCGGCGCCCCAGCGCTTTGCGTGGCCCTCGACCACGGCGAGCGCCTTCGCGGTGCCGAGCGCGTTCATCATCGCGAACGGGCCCTTCGCCCAGCGCAGGCCGATGGTCGCGCCCTTGTCCGTGTCGACGCGCGTCGCGACGCCCTCCTCGACGAGCTGCGCCGCGATGCCGAACGCGAGTCCGAGCAGGCGGTCCTTCACGGCCTGCGTCTTCGCCGCGTCGGGCGCGCCCGCAAGGTCCCAGTTCGCCTTCGCGGCGACCTGCTTCGCGAGAAGCGCCGCGGGCGCGTAGGCGGGACCGAAGGCCTTGTGGAGCGTCGTCTGCGCGTGCAGGGCGATGGGCACCCCGGTCACGTTCATGAGCTCGAAGGGTCCCATGCCGATCGCGAAGGCCTCCTTCGCGGCGGCCTCCACCGTCGGAATGTCCGCGACGCCCTCCTCGACGATCCGCACGGCCTCGTTCAGGAACGGCACGAAGAAGCGGTTCACCGCGAAGCCCGCGGCGTCCGCGGTCTCGATCGGGACCTTGCCGATCGCGCGCGAGAACGCCATGAGCGCCTTGAACGTCTCCTCCGACGTGTCGCGGCCCTTCACGACCTCAACGAGCTTGTTGATCATCGCGGGGTAGAAGAAGTGCAGTCCGCCGAAGCGGTCCGGGCGGTCCGTCACGTTCGCCATGTCGGTGACGGAGAGCGAGGACGTGTTCGTCGCGAAGATCGCGTGCGCGGGCGCGTGGCGCGACACCTCGCGGAAGACGTCCTGCTTGACCTTCATGTCCTCGAACACGGCCTCGATCACGAGGTCCGCGTCCTTCACGGCCCGCGCGACGTCGCCCGTCGGGTGGAGGCGCGCGAGGATCGCGTCCGCGTCCGCCGCGGCCATCTTGCCGTCCGCGACGCGCTTCTTGAGGCCGCTCTCGATGCGGCCGAAGCCCTTGCGCGCGAGGTCGTCGCTCATGTCCCTGAGCGCCACCTCGAGCCCAGCCTGCGCGCACGCCTGCGCGATGCCCGAGCCCATGTTGCCCGCGCCGAGGACCGCGACCTTCCGGATCTCCCGCACCATGTTGTTCCCGGCGCGGGCATGGCGGGAAGCGTTTAAAATCATGGCGTCGCGCGGGACGGCGCGGTCGCCCGCGCAGGAAAAGAAGGGACGGGGTACGCCGCCTCCCACGCCGACGTTCGAGGGTCGGATCATGGGGGATGGGTGGAACGAACGTCGATTGAGCGGACCGATCGTGCGGAAGCGGCGGAACCAGCCTCCGTCCCGGCCTCGGGGGTGCCCCCTTCCCGGGATAAGCCTCTGTTCGCAACCCCGGTGACATACGCTTTCCCGAACGGTCAGCGCGAGCGCGGCGGGGAGGGCGGGGCGAGGAGGCCTGCGGCGCGCAGCTTCCGGACCGAGCGGAACACGGTCGGCGCGCTGAGGCCGAGCCGCCGCGCGGCCTCGCGCAGGCTCAACCGCGGCTCGGCGGCGAAGAGCTCGTACACGCGGCGGTGGGTGGCGCCGCGAAGCGCCGAGAACCGGCGCGCGGCTTCGGGCGGAACGGAGCCCGCGACGTAGAGCCGCGCGAAGCCCTCGTCGCGGAGCTCCGCGAGATGCCCGCCCGCGACGAGCTTCGCGACGTGGTGTCGCGTCGCGCCCTCCGTGAAGCCCGCTTCGCAGGCGAGCCCCGCGAAGTGGATGCCGGGCTCGCGCCGGACGATCTCGATGAGGCGCGCGCGCATCGGATGCTTCAGGAGACGGTCCCGCGAGAGCCGCGTGTAAAGGGGGAGGAGGACGAGCTTCACCGCGAGCGCGAGGACGAGGCCCGCGGCGCCGACCGCGAGCCCGGCCTCGGGGGACGGGATCGTGGGGAGGCCATCGAAGATCGAGGCGCGCCGGATCTCGTCGCGCTCGGGCGGGAGGAGGATCGTCGCGAGGCCGGCGGGTTTCGTCCGCGAGGTCGTCTCCGCGATCATCGTACCGGCCGCGGTCGCGCCGTCGAGGAACAGCAGACGGCCCACGTTCGAGGGGCTCTTCTCGGGGGCGACGGCGCTCACGTCGGAGGCCCGGAGCATCGGCGGCGGGACCATGTCCATTGCGTGGAAAGGCCACCACGTGTCGTAGACGAAGTGCTCGATCGCCCCGGGTTTGAGCCCGTGGGCCCCGAGGCTGCCCGCAAGCGCCGCGGCGTCCGGGACGCGCGCGGGCGGCTTCCCCGGCGCGTTCACCGGCGTTCCGGCGTTCTCGGTCGCCTTGAGGGGGGCGGGGACGGGCCCGAGGGGGGTGGCGACGCCCGTGATGCGGACCGTCTTCGCGGAGAACATGCCCGACGGGCCGCCGAGCTGGAGGATCCACCCGCCGTCGGTCGCCACGTTCCCCTGCTTCGCCGGCATGCGCCGGTCGTACGTCGCTGCGAGGATGACGGCGTCGAGATGCGTCGCGCGCCAGACCGCGAATCCCGTCGAAGGGTCCGATTCGAGGGCCCGGACGGCGTCCTCGAGCGGGTACGCGAGGTCGAGCCCGCGGGTGTCGAGGCCGAGGCCCGTCGGCGGAGCAACGCGCCCGTGCGGATTCTCGGCGACGGGTTTCGCCCCGCCCGCAGGCGTCAGCGCGGGGCCGTCGCCGCGCGCGAAGGCCACGAGCGTGATGGCGAATTCGACGGGGCCCCCGCTCCTGGCGCACGCGTCGAGCGTCACCGAGCCCGACCCGCCGCAACCGGCCGGCGCCTCGTACGTCCACCGCGCGTCGACGATGCCGGGAAGTCCCTCCGCGAGCGTCGCGTCGTAGCGGTATCGGAGCGGAGGCAGGTCGCCGAACGGCATCTCCCAGGCGAGGTCGAACGTGAGGCGCAGCGCGCGGCGACCGTGGAAGTCCACCGCCACGGCCGGTCGCGCGGTGCCGTCGCCTCCGAACGCCTCCGTGTCCCCGACGAGGTCCGAGAGACGCGGCGTCGCGCCCTCGGCGACGCGGGCGAGGCCCGCGCGTCCCGGGCACAGGCCGGCGCCGAAGAAGCTCTCCGGCGCGACCGACGTCTCGACGCTCGAACCGAACAGGGGGCCGCCGCTCGAGGGTCCGCCGAGGGCGATGCTGAAGGGATTCCCGCCGACAAGGTCGACGCGGATGACGCTCGGGCCGCCCGCAAGCGCGTGGCAGCGCAGCGCGACCCTGAGGCGATCCCCTTCGACGCCCTCCAGGCGATACGGCTCGGTGGCGCGCTCGACGCCCCAGCGGTCGCGCGCGCGATCGGCGGGCTCGGCCTTCACGCGCCATTCGAGCGCCGTCTTCCCATCGCTCGTCACCGCGTAGCGGAGGACGTCCCCCGCGCGGCCCGGGTCGGGGACGACCTCGCGGCCGCCGGCCGCGGCGCCGGGAAGGAGGGCGGGGGCGACGAGCGCGCAGACGACGAGGAGCAGCCGGAGCATGGTTCCACGCATGGGCGACCGAGCGCGCCGGGGGGCATTCCCCTTGTCGGCGGAAAACGCTAGCGGCCGCCGGGCGGCGCCTTTGCGGGCAGGAGGCCGGCCCCGGCAAGGGCGCGGCGCGCATTGAGGACGCTCGGGGCGCTGACGCCGAGCCGTCGGGCCGCTTCGCGGAGGCTCATGGACGGGTTCTCGGCGAGAAGCGCGTGCAGGCGCGCGTTCGTCGGGGAGCGGAGGACCGCGAGCCGCACCGCCTCTTCGCGCGGGAGGTCGGCTGCGACGTGGTAGCGCACGAATCCGCGGTCCCGCGCCTCGGCGAGGAGGCCGGCCGCGACAAGCTTCGCGACGTGGTGGCGCGTCGTGCGTCCCGCGGCGCCGATCGCGGATTCGATCCCGGCGAGGTGGATTCCGGGCTGCGCCTTCACGACTGCGTGGATGCGGGCCCGCGTCGGGTGCTCGAGAAGGCGGTCGCGCGCGAGGCGCGTGTAGAGCGGCAGGAAAAAGGTCTTCGCGGCGAGGGCGAGGAGCGCGAGGCCCGCGAGGCCGAGGACGAACCGGTCCGCGGGCGACGTGAGCGTCTCGAACCCGGGCACGCTCGCCGGTCGCGCGAGGGCGTCGCGCTCGGGCGGGAGCAGGAGGGGGAGG
>DATLGO010000058.1 GCA_035540375.1 Candidatus Thermoplasmatota archaeon | reverse complement strand
CCGAGGGGGGCGTCGTGGGCGGGGGCTGCTGGTCCTGGCCGCCGATGCAACCGGCGAGGGGGAGAGCGACGAGAACGAGCGCGAGCGCCACCGCGAGTCCGGGCTTCCGCATGGACGTCACGTCGCAACCCATGCCACGAGCCCTATAAAAGCTCATTGGATTGGCAGTTTCGGCATGGCTTGGCACCGCCGGACTCAGGCGCCGTCGCGGTAGACTTCGACGACCGTGATGTCGAAGGTGAGGGCCTCCCCGGCAAGCGGGTGGTTCAGGTCCAGGGTCACGGTCTCGTCGTCAAACTCGACGACATCGGCGGGAAAGCTGTTTCCGTCCTCGTCCTCGACCTCGACCTGGAGGCCGACGCTCAGGGGACCGGTGTCCGCGTCGAGCGCGTCGCGGTCGAACGTCTGGACGAGATCCTGCCGCTTGAAGCCGTAGGCCTCCTCCGGGGGGATGCGGACGCGCTTCGTGGCCCCCTTCGCGAGGCCGAGGACCGCCGTCTCGAAACCCGGGATGACCTGCCCGTCCCCGACGCGGAAGGTGAGCGGCTCGTCGTCGTCCCGGTTGGTGTCGAAGACCTCGTTGTTGTCCAGTCGACCCGTGTAACGGACGGCGACCGTGTCCCCGCGCGCGACGCTCATCGGGGCCGGAACGCGGCGCCGGGCGATAAGCTTGCCTTCGCTCGGGCGCGTTCGAAACGCCTCAAGTACGGGGCGCGCGTTCCGGCCGCGATGATCACGTACGCGCTCGCCATGCCGCGCCCGGCCGACCACCGCTTCGAGGTCACGATGCGGGTCGACGGCGTCGCGGGCGAGGTCGACCTCGTGATGCCGTCCTGGGCTCCCGGATCCTACCTCCTGCGCGAGTTCGCGCGCCACGTCTCCGGCTTCGAGGCCGAGGACGCGCGCGGAAACGCGCTTGCGTGGCGCAAGGTCGCGAAGGGCACGTGGCGCGTCGAATCCGGCCGCGCGCGGACCGTCGTCGTCCGCTACCGCGTGTACGCGAACGACCTCTCGGTGCAGACGAGCCATCTCGACGCCACGCACGGGTACGTCACGGGCACGAGCGTCTTCATGCACGTCGACGGTCGCAAGGAGGAGCCGCACGAGGTGCGCATCGCGCCTCCGCGCGGATGGCGCGTGTCCACGGGCCTCCCCTCGGTCCGCGGCCGCCCGAACGTCTTCCGCGCGGAAGGCTACGACCACCTCGCGGACTGCCCGTTCGAGATCGGCACGCACGACCTTCTGCGGTTCACCGTGGAAGGCAAGCGCCACGCGATCGCGGTCTACGGGCGCGGGAACCTCGACAAGAAGGTCCTCGTCGCCGACGTCAAGGCGATCGTGCGCGAAACGGCCGCCCTCTTCGGGGGGCTCCCCTACAAGGACTACCTGTTCATCCTGCACCTTGCGCCGAAGGGCGCGGGCGGCCTCGAGCACGCGAACTCGACGACGCTCCTTTGGGACCGCTTCGGCTTCCGGCCGCGCAAGCGCTACGAGGAATTCCTCGCGCTCGTCTCCCACGAGTTCTTCCACACGTGGAACGTGAAGCGCATCCGACCCGAATCTCTCGGCCCCTTCGACTACACGAAGGAGAACCACACGCGCCTCCTCTGGGCGATGGAGGGCCTCACGAGCTACTACGATCCGCTTCTCTGCGTGCGCGCGGGGGTCTGGAGCGAGGAGCGCTACCGCGACTACCTCGCGGAGACGATCCAGAAGCTCCGGACGCAGCCGGGCCGCTTCGCGGAGAGCCTCGAGGAGTCGAGCTTCGACACGTGGATCAAGTTCTACCGGCAGGACGAGAACTACGTGAACGCGGGCATCTCGTACTATCTCAAGGGCGAGCTCCTCGGCGTCGTCCTCGACCTCGAGATCCGACGCCGCACGCGCGGACGCAGGTCGCTCGACGACGTCTTCCGCCTGCTCTGGGAACGCCACGGGAGGACGGGCGTCCCGATCCTCGAGCCCGATGGATGGCGCGCGGTCGCCGAGGAGGCTACGGGCCTCGACCTCCGCGCGTTCTTCGCGGACCACGTCGCGGGTCGCGAGGAGCTGCCCCTCGAGGAGGCGCTCGCGACCGTCGGATGGACGCTCGAGGCGAAATTCCCCGAGGACGACACGAAGAAGATCGAGAAGGGCGAGGAGGCCGGCCCCGGCGCCTCGCTCGGCGTCATCCTCAAGGGCGACGCGCACGCGGTGGTCGTGAAATCGGTGCTCGCCGGCGCCGCGGGCGACCGCGCGGGCCTCGCGCCGGACGACGAGATCGTGGCGCTCGACGGATTCCGCCTCCGCAAGGAGGACGACCTCAAGAAGCGCCTCAAGGAGCGCCTGCCGGGCGACGTCGTCGCGCTCACGCTTGCGCGCCGCGACGAGATCGTGCCGCTCGACGTGGAGCTCGGCGACAACCCGCCCGAGAAGCACGCCGTGACGCCCGCGAAGCGCGAAACCGCCGCGCACAGGCGCGCGCGCAGGGCGTGGCTTGCGCCCCTCGCGAAGTGAGGCTCAGCGCTCGACAATCATCTGCACGGCGTTGCCGCCGCCGAGGCAGAGCGTCGCGAGACCGCGGCGCTTCCCCTCGCGCTTGAGGCCGTGGAGGAGCGTCGTGAGCACGCGCGCGCCCGAGGCGCCGATCGGGTGACCGAGCGCGACCGCGCCGCCCGCGACGTTGAACCGGCCCTCGGGGATCGCGCACTGCGCGCGCACCGCGCAGCTTGCCGAGGCGAACGCCTCGTTGTGCTCCACGAGGTCGATGTCCTTCATCGTGAGATCCGTCTTCGCAAGAAGCGCCTTCACGCCGTCGATCGGCGCGGCCATGACGCGCATCGGCGCGACGCCCACGGTGTTGTAGGCGCGGATGCGGGCGAGCGGCGCGACCCCCGCCTCCGCCGCCTTCTCGGCGCTCATGACCACCGTCGCGGAGGCGCCGTCGCTGATCTGGCTCGCGTTGCCGGCCGTGACCATCCCGTTCTCCTTGAACGCGGGGCGCAGGCGGCCGAGGATCTCGAGCGTCGTGTCCGGGCGCACCCCCTCGTCCTCCGCGAACGTGCGCGTGCGGCCCTTCCCCTCCGGCACCTCGACGGGAAGGATCTCGTCCTTGAACCAGCCGTGCTTGATCGCGTGCGCGGCGCGGCGGTGCGATTCGAGCGCGAACGCGTCGGCTTCGGCGCGAGAGACGCCGAACTCCTCCGCGACGACCTCGCCCGTGAGGCCCATCGCGACGCCGTCGTACGCGTCCCGCAGGCCGTCGTGGAACATGCCGTCCACGAGCTCGCCATTCCCGAGGCGGTATCCGTCGCGCGCGTTCAGCAGATAGTACGGAGCGTTCGTCATCGACTCCATGCCGCCCGCGACGACGACGTCCGCGTCGCCCGCCTTGATCGCCTGCGCCGCGAGCATGACCGCCTTGAGGCCCGACCCGCACACCTTGTTGACCGTGACCGCCGCGATCGAGGCCGGAAGGCCCGCGGCAAGCGCCGCCTGGCGCGCCGGCGCCTGGCCGAGGCCCGCCTGGAGGACGTTCCCCATCACGACCTCGTCGACGTCCCGCGCCTCGACCCCCGCCCGGCCGAGCGCCTCCCAGATCACGAGGCCGCCGAGGGCCGGCGCCTTGAACGCCTTCAACGAGCCGTTGAACTTCCCGATGGGCGTCCGGACCGCCGACGCGATCACGACCTCGCGCGTCATACGACCGCATGGCGGGTTTCGCCTTATAAGGCTTCAGCAGCAGGGGTCGAGGGCGCGCGACCGGATCCCGGGGCCGCGCGCGCGGTTCGGTTGCCGGGCGCCGGGCGCCGGGACCGGGACCGGGAGCGGGTGCCGGGTGCCGGGCGCCGGGCGCCGGGACCGGGACCGGGTGCCGGGTGCCGGGCGCCGGGCGACGGGACCGGGACCGGGTGCCGGGTGCCGGGACCGGGACCGGGACCGGGACCGGGTCCGGGTCCGGGTCCGGGTCCGGGACGCAGGCCGCCAAGGTTCATGTCGCGCGGGATCCTGCGCTCCGCGTGGACCTCTTCGAGCGCCTCCACGCCTTCAAGGCCGACGCCCGCTGGCGCGCCGCCATCCTGCTCGTGAACCTCGGCGGGATCGCCTACGGCTTCTACTATTACCTCGACCAGTTCGCGGTCACCCCGATCCACCTCTGGATCTTCGTCCCCGACAGCCCGCTCGCCGTCCTCTGGGCCCAGGCCGCGCTCGTCGCGTACCACTTCGGGAAGCGCTGGGCGTGGCTCGACGCCCTCGCCTTCGTCGCGAACGTGCAGGTCGGGTTGTGGACCGCCTACGTCCTCGTCCAGTACGACGCCTGGTTCGAGACCTGGACCTTCAACCTCAACTTCTGGCTTCTCTGGCTCCACCTCGGCATGGTCGCCCTTGCCGGCGTCTTCGTGCACGACCTCCGGCGCGACGCCCGCTTCGCGCGCGGGGTCGCCCTCGTCGCGGCGTGGGTTCTCGCGAACGACGTCGTCGACTACACGGGCGTGCTCCACACGTACCGCTCCGGGTGCCACCTCCGCCCCTTCACGGTGCCCTGCACCGCGAACGAGCCGATCCTCGCGGGCGTCACCTTCGGCCTCACGCTCGGGGCCGTCGCGCTGCTTGCGATCCTCGTGCGGGCCGGTCCGCCGCCCCGCGCGGGGGCCGGGCGGGAGCGTCCGCCGCTCGCCTCACACGAGCGCCAATAGGACCGGAAGCGTCAACGCCGCCGCGAGCGTCGTCACGAGGATCGTCGCCGCGACGGGCTCCTCGGCGCGGCCGAAGGCCTTCGCGACCGTGAACACGGTGACGCCGGTCGGGAGCGCCGCCATGAGCGCGACGATCCCCAGCTCGACGCCGCCGAGGCCGAGCGCCCGCCCCGCGACGAACGCGACGGCGGGGAAGACCGCAAGCTTCCCGAGCGCGGCCGCAAGCGTCACCCCCGGAGCGCGCGCGAAGGCGCTCGGCGACGTGTGGAAGAGGAACACGCCCAACGTGAAGAGCGCGACGCCGGAGGCGGCCGACGCGAGAAGGTCGAGCGGGAGGAACGGCGTCGGGAGCCTTCCGACGACGCCGGCCGCGACGCTCGCCGCCGCCCCCGCGAGCGCGGCGATGAAGAGCGGGTTCCTCGCGAGGGTGCGCCGCACGCTTCCGGGCGTCCGGTCGCCCGCGAGAAGCGCCGCCATGCCGATCGGGAGCGCGACGAGGATGCTCGTGGCCGCGAGGACGGCCGCGAGGCCGAGGGCGCTCGGACCGTAGACGACGAGGACGAGCGGGAAGCCGAGGTAGGCGATGTTGCCGAACCCGGAGGCGAAGACGGCCGCGCCGCCGAGCGTGGCGTCGGCGCCAAACGCGCGCGAAGCCGCGAAGCCCGCGAGGACGGCGGCCGCGAGGCCCGCGAGGAATGCGAGGACGGCGCGGGGGTCGGCGACCGACCCCAGGGGCGAGCGGGCAAGCGCCGTGAAGACGAGCGCGGGGAACGCGACCGTGTAGGCGAAACGGTTGAGCGCCTCGAGGTCGCGCCGGTCGAAGGCTCCGAGACGCCCCGCGAGCCATCCAAGAAGGATGACGGCGAAGATGGAGGCGACCGGGAGGACGACGTCGAGCACGGCGGGCGGAGCGGCGACCCGCCCTATCTGCCCTTGGATTCGTGCCGCGGGAGAGGGAGAGCGCGACGCGGGTGGAGAATCGTGTTTGGAGGCTCACGGTTCGCCCGGATCAGGTCGACCGCGCGCCGCGCTCACGCCCTCGATGGCGGTCTGGGGTGATACCCATTCTCGTCCAACCCTTGATGGGTCCGCGCGCCATGACAGCGCGGGTCCCGGCTCACTTCGTGGGGAGGCCGATCTCGCGCGCGATGACCATGCGCTGGACCTCGCTCGATCCCTCGCCGATCTCGCAGAGCTTGATGTCGCGGAACATGCGCTCCACCGGGTAGTCCTCGGTGTAGCCGTTGCCGCCCAGGATCTGGATGGCCTCCGTGCAGGCGCGCATGCCGATCTCGCTCGCGAAGAGCTTCGCCATGGACGCCTCGCGCGTGAACTTCGCGCCTTCGTCCTTGAGGGCCGCCGCCCGCATGAGGAGGAGCTGCGCGGCGTCGAGCTCGGTCGCCATGGAGGCGAGCTTGAACTGGATCGCCTGGAAGGTGCCGATCTTCCTGCCGAACTGCTCGCGCTCCTTCGCGTAGGCGAGCGCCGTGTCGTACGCTCCGAGCGCGAGGCCGTAGGCGAGGCTTCCGATCGCGATGCGCCCCGCGTCGAGCGTGCGCATCGCGCCGACGAAGCCTTTCCCGATGCCGGCCTCGCCGCCGATGACCTGCGCGTCGGGGACCCAGACGTCCTCGAGGAAGACCTGCGAGGTCGCGGACCCGTGCAGTCCGAGCTTCTTTTCGAGCTTCCCGAGCGTGAGGCCCTTCGCGCCCTTCTCGACGATGAAGGCCGTGATCCCGTGCGAACCCTTCGAGGGATCCGTCTTGGCCATGATGGTGAAGACGTCCGCGAAATGGCCGTTCGTGCAGAAGACCTTCTGGCCCGAGATCTTCCACCCGTCGCCCTCGCGCTTCGCGACCGAGGCGAGGCCCGCCGCGTCGCTGCCCGCGCCCGGCTCCGTCAAGCCCCACGCGCCCCAGTGCTCGCCCGAGGCGAGACGGGGGAGGTACTTGCGCTTCTGCTCCGGCGTGCCCATGATGCCGATGTGGCCCGTCCCGAGACCGCAGTGCGCGGCGAACGTGATGCCGACGGACCCGTTCACGCGGCTCATCTCCTGGATCGCGAGGTTGTAGGAGAGGGTGTCGAGGCCCGCGCCGCCGAACTCCGCGGGGATCGTCATGCCGGCGAGGCCGAGCTTCGCGGCCTCCGCGAGGACGGACGTGTTCCACACGCCCTCCTTCTCGATCTTCGGGATCTGGGGGCGGACGACGTTCTCGGCGAAGTCGCGGACCATCTTCTGGACCGCGCGCTGCTCTTCCGTGAGTTCGAACTTCATGGGGAATCCGCCCGGATGCGCGACGAAAGGGAGGGCCCGAGATAAACCTTCGGGGGTCGGGGACGCCGTGAAACCGGGGTGGAAACCCATTTCACGCGCCGCGGACCAATCGGGCGTGTGCTCCCCGAGGGCGTCCGTCGCATCGTGATTCCGACGCCCTTCGTCGTCGGGCCCGTGAACGCCTGGCTCCTCGACGGCGAGGAGGCGACCCTCGTCGACACGGGCCCGCTCGGGGACGTCGCCTGGGAGGCGCTCGCGCAGGGGCTCGGGGAGGCGCTCGGCCGAATCCGCCACGTCGTCGTCACGCACGGGCACGCCGACCACCACGGCCTCGCCGCGCGCGTCGTCCGCCGGACGGGCGCCGAGGTGCGCGTCCACGGGCTCGACCGCGACGCCGTCGAGCGCTTCGGCGCGCGTCGCCGCGAGCGCCGCGCGCTCTACGAGCCCGTCCTCGCAAGCTCGGGCCTCGACGACGCCGAACTCGGCCGCGTGCGCGCCGCCTACCGCCACCTCGGCGAGACGGCCGAGGATTGCGACGTCGCGGGAACCCTCGCGGAGGGCAACGTCGTCGAGGCCGGAGCCTGGCGCCTCGAGGTGCTCCACACGCCCGGCCACACCCCGGGCTCCGTGACGCTGCGCGAGGCCTCGGGGGCGTTCATGCTGGGCGGCGACACGCTCCTCGAGCGCATCACCTCGAACGCCATCTCGATCGCGCCCGACGAAGCCCGAGCGCTCAGCGAGTACCGCGCGAGCCTCGAGCGTCTCGCGGCGACGCGCGCCGACCTCGCGCTTCCCGGCCACGGCGACCCGTTCGCCGACCACGCGCGCGTCGCGCGGTCGAGCCTCGAAGCGCTCGCGCGTCGCCAGGAGAAGGTGCGCCACCTCGTGCGCGCGAAGGGTCCCCTCCTCGCGCGCGACCTGTTTCCGCACCTGTTCCTCGGCCGCGTGGTGGATCCTTTCCTCGCGATGAGCGAGACGCTCGGGCACCTGCGCCTCGCCGCGCTCGAGGGCGCGCTCGTCGCCGACCTCGGCTCGGACGGCCGCGAGCGCTGGCGCGCGGCGTGATCAGGGCCGCCCGCGCACGCCGCCCGCGCCCTTCTTCTCGTGCCCGGGCTGGCGCGCGATGTCGCCGCGGGCGAGCTGCACGGCGAGAATCAGCTGCGCGCGCGTCTTCTCCCATCGGGCGGGCGTCATCGTCGTCGCGATGAAATCCTCGACGCGCTCGGCCGGGAGGTTGTGCGGCGCATCGCGCGCGAGGGCCGCGAGGCGACCGGCGTCGCCGGCCTCGCGCAGCTCCTTCACGGCGTCGCGGCCCTCGACGTTCGCGAGGGCGCGCCCGAGGGCGGTCACGAAACCGTACGTCTGGCGCTCGTCCACGTCCCGGCATGCGGCGCGCGGGACTTCAAGGCGACGCCGCGCAGGCCTTGCCGCCGAAGGCCCGCGTGAGGAGGACGCCGTCCCAGCCGGTGCCTGCGTAGTGACCCACCGTCGGCTCGCAGCGCGTCCAGCGGAGGTCGCCCGGGCCGCGGCCCGCGGCAAGCGGCGCGCCCGTGTACGGGTTGTCGGGCCAGTTTCTTCCGGAGGCCGCGACCTCGATCGCGAGGGCGTCGCGGTCGACGCGCTCGGGGAGAAGCCCCGCGCGGTTCCTCGCGTGGGCCTCGACGAGCGTCACGACGAAGGCGTGCGCCTCCGCCGAGGCGCGGTCGAGCCGCTCGACGTCGGCCGCGGCCCGCGACTCGCGCGGCGGCGTCGTGAGCACGTCGGCCGTCGCGGCCGTGAGCGTATAGGGGGATTCGCGCGCGCCGGGCGCGTCGATGGTCGCGCGCGTGATGCGCCCGTTCTCCACGCGCAGCGTGAACGCGAACGGCATGGGGGCGCCCGTCGCATCGAGCGTGCCGCGGCCCTCGACGTCGAGCCCGCCCGCGCGCTCCGTCCTCGTGGCAGAGACGCCCGGCATCGCGAGCACGTATCTCAGATCCCACAGGAAGGCCTGCGGGGCGAACCCGCGCGCGCGGCCGTCGGCCGCGTCGTGCTTCACCCAGCGCTCGCCGGTCTGCGACGCGTAGATGGCGCGGCCTTCGCGGACGGCGAACGGCGGGAACTCTCGGCCGTCCGAGGAACGCGCGCCGAAGGTGGTGGCGCCCCACGCGATCTCGATGAGCGGCGGCGTCTCGCCCGGCTCCCCGGGCGTGAGGCGCACGCGCATGGGCTCGAACGCGAGGGCCTTCGAGAGCGCCGCGAGCCCGACGTCCGCGGCCGGCGCCGTGGGCTCGGCGCATCCCGCGAGCGCGGGCGCGAGGACGAGGACCGCGAGGGCGAGCGCGCGGGGCATCTAGAGCCGCTCGACGATCGTGGCGATGCCCTGACCGAAGCCGATGCACATCGTCGAGAGGCCGTAGCGGCCGCCCGTGCGCTCGAGCTCGTGGACGAGCTTTGTGACGAGCGCGCCGCCCGTTGCGCCGAGCGGGTGCCCGTGCGCGATCGCGCCGCCCATCGTGTTGACCTTCTCGTACGGCGCGCCCGTGTCCTTCATCCACGCGAGCGGCACGGAGGCGAACGCCTCGTTGCATTCGAAGAGGTCGATGTCGTCGATCGCGAGGTTCGCCTTCGCGAGCACGCGCTTCGTCGCGGGGATGGGGCCCGTGAGCATGAGCACGGGGTCGGACCCGACCGCGTCCATCGCCACGACACGGGCGCGCGGCGTCCAGCCGCGCTCGGCCGCGATCTCGGGGGTCGTGACGAGGAGGGCGGAGGCGCCGTCCACGATGCCCGAGGAGTTGCCCGCAGTGATGCGGCCGCCGTCGGGGCGGAAGGACGGCTTGAGCGCCGCGAGCTTCTCGGCGGTCGTGCCGGGGCGCGGGTGCTCGTCCTTCTCGACGACGCGCGTCTCGCCGTCGACCTCGACGGTGACGGGGATGATCTGCGACTTGTAGTGGCCCGCGTCGGCCGCGCGCGCGTAGCGGCGCTGGCTCTCGGCGCCGAAGCGGTCGAGGTCCTCGCGCGTGAAGCCCCAGCGGTCCGCGATGCGCTCGGCGCTCTCGCCCTGGTGGAGGATCTCGAAGGCCGAGGCGAGGTCCTCGCTCACGGGGCCCGCATCGGACCCGATCGGGATGCGCGTCATGTGCTCGACGCCGCCCGCGATCACGACATCCTGGAAGCCGCTTGCGACGCCCATCGCGGCGAAGTTGAGGGCCTGCTGGCCGGACCCGCACATGCGGTTGAGCTGCACGCCGGGCACGACGTCGCCCCAGCCCGCAAGGAGCGCGGCCTTGCGCGCGATGTTGAGGCCCTGCTCCCCGACGGGCGTCACGTTGCCGTAGATGACGTCGTCGATCTCGTCGGGCTTCAGGCCGTTGCGCTCCGTGAGCGCCTTGAGGGGCGCCGCGCCGAGGACCTCGGGGTGGGTCTCCTTGAAGGAGCCTCCGCGCTTGCCGAAGGGCGTTCGGAGGGCGTCGACGATGACGACGTCGCGGACCGTGCGGGCCATGCGTCGGGATCGCCCTTCGTCGCCTATAAAGCTCTCCTCCGCCGCGAGGGGATTTTCAGGGTCGCCGCGCGAGTCGGTCCTCGAGGCGCGCGCGGACCGCGGGCCATTCGGGACGGATCACGCTGTAGACCACCGTGTCCCGCAAGCGGCCGCTCCACGTGACCATGTGATGCCGGAGCGTCCCCTCGAACGTCGCGCCGAGGCGGAGGATCGCGTTGCGGGAGGTCTCGTTCAGCGCGTCCGTCTTCCACCACACGCGGTTCGCCCCGAGGTCGTCGAACGCGTGCCGCATCAGGAGATACTTCGATTCCGTGTTCGCGCCCGTGCGTCGGTGGGGGCGCGCGAGCCACGTGCGGCCGATCTCGACGCTGCCGTTGGGCCGGTCGATCGCCATGTACGTCGTCTGGCCGATGACCTCGCCGGTCGCGGCGAGGGTCTGCGCGAATGCGACGTCGGTTCCCGCCGCCGTCGCGGCGACAAGGAATTCGGTGCGGCGGCGCATCTCGTCGCGGTCGGGCTCGCTTTCGGGATTGAGCCGCCAGATCGCCTCGTCGCCCGCGCTCAGCTCGAAGAGACGGTCCGCGTCGTCGACCGCGAGGGGACGCAGCCGCACGCGCTTCCCTTCGAGCGTGACCGCGCGCGGATCCATCAGAAGCGGCCTTCCTGGCCGAGGATGACCTTCGCTTCGGCCTTCTGCAGGTGCTCGAGCACCGTGCTCTTCGCGAGACCGAGCCGCTTCGCGAGGTCCGTCGGCGAGGTGCGGCGCGGGAAGTCGTAGTAGCCGTCGGCGATCGCGGCCTTGAGGACGCGCCGCTGAGCGTCCGTGAGGCGGAGGTCCGGGAAGGTATCGCGCACGAGCGACTGCATGCGGACGGGTCCGTGCGCGCCGAGGGCTTCGAGGAGACCCTTCGCGCGGTCGCGGTACGCGAGGCCGATCGTCCAATGCTCGATGCCCGCGGACGGAAGGGTCGGGCCGAGAAGGAATCCGTCGTGGGCCGTGATGACCTCGATGAGGCTTTCCTGGGAGCGGTTCTCGACGAGGTAGAAGCCCGTGCCGCCCTCCTCGTCGAGGGCGACGGCGGCCTTGACGCCGGGATGCTCCTGCAGGGTCTTCGCGACCGCCGCGAGCGTTTCCGCGGACTCGGCCCGGACGGAGAGCACGTCGCGCGCGCGACCCTCGAACGGGACGGAGGAGCGCAGCGCGAAGGAAACGCTCGGCCACCGCGCGCTCAGGTCCGTCGCCCAGCACCCGCGATGCGCGATGTCGAACGAGAGCCGGAACATGGGCCTGCGAACGTCCTCCGGCCCCTTCAAGATAGGCCCGTCCTGGCCGGGTTGGGCGACCGCCCGTCCGGCCCCGACCCTGGCCGGGGGAAATGGAAAGGTCCACGGTCGCGCCTCCACGCGCATGGATATCGCGGCCATCCGCGACGCGTTCCCCGTCACCCGCGCCCGCGTGAAGGCCCCCGACGGTCGGGAGCATCCGCTCGTCTACCTCGACCACGCCGCAAGCACCCACGCGCCCACGCCCGTCCTCGAGTACGTCCAGCGCTTCATGTCGGAGACGTACGCGAACGTGCACCGCGGCGCCCACCAGCTCTCGGAGCGCTCGACGGACGCCTTCGAGGACGCGCGCGAGACCATCCGCCGCTTCCTCAACGTGCCGGACGACCGCGACATCGTGTTCACGCACAACACGACGAGCGCGCTCAACCTCGCCGCGCACCTCGCGCACCACGACGCGAAGCGCCTCGGCCGCGACGGCGCGACGATCACGTCGTGCCTCGAGCACCACTCGAACCTGCTCCCGCACCGCGCGCGCGGCCCGGTCGAGTGCGTCGGCATGACGCCCGAGGGCCGCCTCGACGTCGCCGACCTCGAGCGCCGCCTCGCGAAGAATCCGAAGACGCGCCTCGTCGCGATCACCGCCGCCTCGAACGTCACGGGCTTCCGCACGCCGGTCGACGAGATCCTCGCGCTCGCCGCGCGCCACGATGCGCCGACGCTCATCGACGGCGCGCAGGTCCTCGCGCACGGCGGCCTCGACTTCTCCTCGCTCCCGAACGGCGGACCCCAGTACTTCGCGGCCGCGGGCCACAAGGCGTACGCGCCGTTCGGCTGCGGCTTCCTCGTCGCCCCGCGCGCCGCCCTCGAGGCCGCGCCGCCGTTCCTTCCCGGCGGCGGCACCGTCCGCCTCGTGACGGACACGGAGACGTACTGGACCGAAGGCGTCGAACGCCACGAGGGCGGCACGCCGCCCGTTGTCGGCGCGGTCGCGCTCGCGGAGGCGCTCCGCTTCATCGAGCGCGCGGGCCGCCACGAGGCCGAGGTCCGCGAGCACGCGCTCCTCGCGCGCCTCCTCAAGGGCATGAGCGGGATCGACGGCGTCCAGGTCCTCGGCTCGACGAGCGACCGGGACCGCGTAGGCGCCATCTCGTTCATGGTGGACCACCTCCCGCCGCCCGTCGTCGCGAAGCGCCTCAACGACACGGCCGGCGTCGCCGTGCGCCACGGCTGCTTCTGCGCGCACCCCTACCTCCTGAAGCTCCTCCAGGTTCCCGACGACGACCCGCGTCTCGTCCACCTGCGCCACCACCCGGCGGGCGACGAGGACCCCGGCGCCGTGCGCGCGAGCCTCGGGCTCTACACGAACGAGTCGGACGTGAACACCTTCACGCGCGCGCTCGGCGAGATCGCGGCCGCGCGATAGGGGCAGCCACCCCGCGGGCGCGCGACTCCTCAATACTCCTTGAGGATGAGGCGACTGCGCGTCGCCTGCGTCTCCTTGAACTGCCGGATGCGCTCGATGATGTCGTTGAGCGCCGCGGTCGACGGGACGTCGACCATGACGAGGAGGTCCTGCTCGCCCGTGACTTCCCACACGCGCTCGACGCCCTCCCATGTCGCGATCTGGGACGAGAGCGTCGCCGTGTTGACGTTGGTCTCGATTCGGACCTCGATGAGGGCCTTCACGTTCTGGCCCGCCGTCTGGATCGTGAAGCGGCGGATGATGCCCTCGTCCTGGAGGCGCTTGACGCGCGCGCGGATGGTCCCTTCGCTCGTCCCGAGGACCTGGGCCATCGCGACGAAGGATTCGCGCGCGTTGTCCTTGAGGATGCGCAGGATCGCCGTGTCCAGGTCGTCCACGCGGTGGGAGCCGCCCCGCGGCCTATGAAACGCTCGGTCCGAGCCCGGCCGTGCGGTCGACCTCGAGGATGTCGATCGCGCGCACGAGGTCGGTGCGCGAGACGAGGCCCGCGAGATGGCCGTCCTCGGCGAGGACGAGGACGGGTTCCTTCCCCTCGCGCGAGATGAGGCGGAGCGCGTCCGCGGCGGGCGCGTGGAGGGGGAGGCTCGCGAAGTCGGCGCGCATGACGTCGCGCACGAGGAGCGCGTCGCGCTCGAGGGGCGTGACCTTCGCGAGGTCGTGGAGGCCCACGACGCCCACGGGCCGGCCGTCGTCCGCGACGGGGAGGACGACGTGGCGCGTCTCGAACATGACGTCGAGGGCCCGGTGGACGGGGTCGTCGGGGCGCGCGAGGGCGACCTCGCGCGTCATGATGCGGTCGACCTCGAGGTCGCCGAGGGTGCTCTTCGCGCGCATGCTCGACTCCTCCTGGGTCGCGCCCGCGTAGACGAGGAACGCGATGAGGAGGAGCGTCCAGCCGCCCTGCGTGAACGTCACGAAGCCGACGCCCGCCATCGCGAAGGCGAACACCCGACCCACGCGGGCGGCCCACTTGGTCGCGGCGAGCGCGGGGAGGCGGAACGCGAGGAGGGCGCGCAGGACGCGGCCGCCGTCCATCGGGAAGGCGGGGACGAAGAGGTTGAAGGCGCCGAGGACGACGTTGAGGAATCCGAGGCTCTGCACGAGCCGCGTCGCGCCCGGCGTCACCTCCGGCACGAGGCCCGCGAGCGCGACGGCGAGGATGGGAAAGCCGAGGGCGAAGCTCACGAGGGGTCCCGCGGCCGCGATCGCGAGCTCCCGGCCGGGGGTCTTCGGATCCTCCTCCATCGAGGTCACGCCGCCGATGGGCAGGAGCGTGATGCCGCTCACGGGCACGCCGAGTCGGCGCGCGACGAGGGCGTGGCCGAACTCGTGGAGCGTCACGGAGACGAAGAGGAGGACGGCGAGCGTCCCGCCGAGCGCGAGGCCGCGCGCGTCGACGGCGCCGTCGCCGGGCGCGGGGAAGGTGCCGGCGGCGATGAACCAGGCGAAGAGCGGCAGGACGACGAGAAGGGTCCAGTGGACGCGCACCGGGATGCCGGCCACGCGGACGAGGGTGATGCCGCCGAAGGCGCCCCCGGAGGGCATGGGGTTCCTTCGCCGTCGCGAGGTAAGGCGCTTTCGTCTTCCCGGTCGCGCGAAGCGAAAAACAAGCGTCTTATACCGCCGCCCGCGTTCCCGAGGAGCGGGATGCACCTTGGAAGAGATCACTCGCTTTGTCAATCTCCACGTCTACACGGCGAACGGCACCTTCGTCGGTGACGTGAAGAACGTCATCCTCGACGTGAGCAACCGCAAGCTCGACGCCCTCCTGCTCGGCAAGACGAACCCCGCGCTCGTCCAGGGCGGCGTGGACATCGCCGTGCCGTACCGCTGGGTGCGCGCCTTCGACGACATCCTGCTCCTCAGCTACTTCCCCGCCCACGTCGACCTGCCCCCGGAGGCGACGGGCGAGGTCCGCCGCGGCGACGCGGAGGCCGAGGACGAGGAAGAGACCCTCGTCGCGGTCCGCTGAACCCATCGCGAACGAAACCATCGGCGCCGCAACGCGGCGCCCGACTCTTTTTCACGACCTCGAATGGACGAGCGGCGGCCCCGCCGCGCGTTCGCGCTCAGGCCTCGCCCCAGAGGCCGACCTCGCCGTCGCGGATGAGCTCGCGCACGGCCCGGTCGACGCTCGACGTCCAGCGGAACGTGAAGATGCGCGACCCGAGCCAGAGGCCGAGGCCCGCGCCGTTCGCGGCCGAAAGCGCGAGGCCGAAGGCGGCGGCGGCCGCGACTTCCCACCAGAGCGCGGCAAAGAGCGCGACGTTCGCGACAAGGGCCGCGCCCGCCACGAGGCCCCACGCGGCGGCCGGGAGGGGCGCCTTGCCGCGAGCCTTGCGGTCGACCTCCGCGACCGAGGTGCTCGAGACGCTGAAGCGCATCCATGCGCTCCAGCGCGCGCGGAGCGACTCGCTCCAGGCCGCGGTGCGCCGGCGCGCGAGGAGCACGCCGAGGACGGCGCCTGCGACGAGCGCGACCGTGAAGAAGCGGCTCGCCCAGCCGTAGAGCGGCTCGTCGGCGAGCTCCGCGAGGAAGAGCCCGAGGAGGGCGAGGACGCCGCCCGCGACGAGCGCCCGGATCGCGTGCCGCCGTTCAAGGTCGAGAATGTGGAGGAACTGGTCCGTGACGCCGCGTGGCATGTGCATCCCCAGGGCTTGCGCCCGTCGTGAGACGCGGCTCTCGCGTCAAGAGCTTTGTGAAAAGGATCGGGGCCGGCCGCCGAACGGCCGACCCCAGGATGGACGCCTCGCCTCAAACGCGTGGGCGTCAGTTGTTCTTGGCGCGATACAGGTTCGCGCCGACGACGCCGTCGAGCTTCGCCATGTGGCGCGCCGTCGGCTCGATGGACTCGCGGGGGCACTCGATCTTCACCGCGATCGCGGAGCCGAAGAGGATGTGCTTCCCGGTGACCTCGGGCAGGCGTTCCAGTCGATCGTACACGTCGCGTTCCCGGCCCGGTTGGGTCTGAACGAGAAGGAATCCGCTGCTCATGTGCATCCCGGCGCCGTGGGAGGATGGCGGCGATTATAACCATTCTCCTTTCGAGCACGTCCCCAGGATGACCGGGGGACACGCCGCGTCCCTCCGACCGCGCGCGCCGCGCGCGATCGAAATCAACAGCTTGAAGCCGACGTCCTCGCCATGGAGATGCGGGATGCGCACATGCACATGGTGACGTCACGCTTC
This sequence comes from Candidatus Thermoplasmatota archaeon, assembly GCA_035540375.1. Lineage (NCBI taxonomy): Archaea > Methanobacteriati > Thermoplasmatota > Thermoplasmatota archaeon. Next base: position 52,798 of record DATLGO010000058.1, on the reverse strand, counting down.
GACCGGCGCGACACGAAGAAGATCCTCCTCTACGTCGACCTCGCGGTGATCCTCGTCTTCGCGGTGTCGCTCGTCCTCCTCGTCAAGGACGCCTACGCGGCCGGCTTCTACGAAGCGAGCGCCGCAGGCGAGCGCCTCGGCCAGAGCCTCTGGTTCATGGCGCGCGAGACGGCCTTCCTCGTCGCGAGCCTCGCGTGGATCTTCTTCCGCTTCTTCAAGGACAAGCTCGTCGAGATCCAGAACCCCTGGAACGCCTGATCGCGAAGCCGGCCCGCGCGCGACGCGCGGGCCCCGATTTTTCTCCGCGCGCGATCATCGCGGCTAGACAGACATAAAAAGGGCTTCGCTCTTCCCCGTTTCCGTGTCCACCCCCGAGGCCGGCGGCGGGACGGGCGCCCCGTCGCCGTCCCACGCGCGCGAGGGCCCTTCCTATCCTCGCCCCGCGGTCCCGCGCGCGCCCGCGGACGATCCGTCGCGCCACGTCGAGGGACGTCCCGACGTCGAAGAGGTGAGCCTCGCCCGCGAGATCACCCTCATGGACGCGACCATGATGGGCGTCGGCGCCCTCATGGGCGGCGGGGTGTTCGTCCTCCTCGGGCTTGCGGCCGGCGTCGCGGGTCCCGCCGCGCTCCTCGCCTTCTTCCTGAACGGCCTCATCACGATCCCCACCCTCATGATCTACGCCGAGCTGGGGAGCGCCTACCACGACGCGGGCGGCGGCTACCTCTGGGTGAAGGACGCCCTCGGGCAGCCCTTCGGGTTCCTCGGCGGGTGGATGGGGTGGTTCAGCCACGCGGTCGCGTGCGCCCTCTACAGCATCGCCTCCGCCGCGTTCATCCTGTTCGTCGCGGAGGCCGCGGGATGGGTCCATGGCCACGACGAGAACCTCATGAAGATGATCGCGGTCGGGGTCGCGACGTTCTTCGTTTTCCTGAATTATATCGGCGTCAAGGTCAGCATCAAGAGCGAGAACGTCGTGAACACGCTCGTCCTCGTCGCCGTCCTCGGCTTCATCGTCGCGGGCCTCTGGGCGGTCTCGCAGCGCCTGCCGCTCGTCGCGGACAACTTCGACCCCTTCTTCATCGAACCCGGCCTCGGCGGCGCGCTCTCGACCACGATCCTCGCGATGGGCGTCACCTTCGTCGCGTTCGAGGGCTACGAGATCATCAGCCAGGCCTCCGAGGAGATCAAGAACCCGACCCGCAACATCCCGCGCGCCATCTGGTACTCGATGCTCATCGTGTGGGGCATCATCCTCCTCGTCACCTTCATCGCGATCGGGGCGGTCCAGGCGCCCGCGGGGCTCGCGACGTGGGAATGGCTCGGCGGCCTCAAGGAGCGCGGCCTCATCGAGGCCGCGTCCCAGATCATGCCGCTCGGGTCGACGCTCATCGTCGGATCCGCCCTTCTCCTCCAGCTCACGGCGCTCAACGCGACCATCTACTCGTCCTCCCGCGTCTCGTTCGCCATGGGCCGGGACGGAAACCTCCCGACGTGGTTCGGGAAGATCCACCCCGTGCGCCGGACGCCCCACCTCAGCGTCTGGGCCTCCGGCGTCATCATCGTCGGCATGGCGCTCCTCCCCATCGAGGCCGTCGCCGCCTCGACGAGCCTCATGTTCCTGCTCCTGTTCGTGCTCGTGAACATGAGCTACGTCAAGCTCAGGAACACGATCCCCCGGGAGCGATTCGGCTACCGCGCGCCGCTCTTCCCCGTGATCCCGATCCTCGGCATCATCGGGAACGCGGGCCTCGCGCTCTATCTCTACCTCTACGAGCCCATCGCGTGGTACGCGTCCATCTTCTGGATCGTGGTCGGCCTCGGCGTCTACTACGTCTACGTCAAGCCCCGCGAGGAGAAGCAGAAGGCGCACGCCCTCAAGGCGTCCATCGTGCACCGCACGCACGCGCCCGTCCGCAAGAACTTCCGCGTGCTCGTGCCCGTCTCGAACCCCGCGACGGCGCGCGTCCTCGCGCGCACGGCGGGCGACATCGCGCGGAGCCTCGACGGCGAGGTGCTCCTCCTCAACGTGGTCGTCGTTCCCGAGGTGACGCCGCTCTCCGAAGGCCGCGCGTTCGCGCAGGCCGCCGCGCCCGTGCTCCACGAGGCCGCGCGCGCGGTGCCCGAGGGGATTCCGGTGCACACGCTCGTGCGCATCGGCCACAACCTCCCGAGCGTCATCGAGGAGACGGCGGAGCAGGAGGGCGCCTCGCTCCTCCTTCTCGGCTGGCGCGGGTCCGGGCATGTGCGCGACTGGCTCATGGGCTCGCCGACGCACACGCTCGTCGAATACCCGCCCTGCGACGTCGCGGTCCTCCGCGTGAAGAGCGAGCGCACGATGGGCGACGTCCTCATCCCGACGCACGGCGGCGCGCACGCCCCGCTCTCCATCCGCCTCGGCACCGCCATCGCGAAGGGCCACGGCGGTCGCGCGACGCTCTACCACGTGATGGGCATCGACGAGGAGGGCGCCGGCGCCCGCATGGCGCGCGGCCAATCGCTCCTCGAACAGAACGCCATCCCGGGCGTCGAGGCGCAGCTCGACCTCGACCGCGCGCCCCGCGTCATCAGCCGGCTCGTCGAGAAGTCGAAGGAGTACGGCCTCGTCGTCGTCGGCGCGACGACCGAATCCGCGTGGCGCAACTATCTCTTCGGCCACAAGACGGAGGAGGTGAGCGACCGGGCCCACGGGAACGTCCTCATGGTGAAGGCGCACCACGGCCCCGCCGCGCACCGGACGCGCCAGTTCTCCCGCCGCCTCAAGGCCATCCGGCGCTACCTCATGCCCAAGTAGCGGGCAAGGCGGGCGCCACAAGGTTCATGCTGTCCCTCCCCGGGTGACGAGGCGTGTCCCGCGTCCTCGCCGTCCTCGCGCTCGCCGTCCTCGCCGCCCCCGCCCTCGCGGGCTGCGTCGCGCCCGACCCCGGACCGGTCGGCGGGCTCGACCCGACGGGCCTCCCCGCGAACGAGGCGCTCCCCTACCTCGACATCGCCGAGGGTCACGACCACGCGGACCTCGCCTCGCACGACGCGGGCTGGAACCTCGACGTCGTTGCGTGGTCGCTCTACGGCCACGACCCCCAGGCGCCGGGCCGCTACAACCAGGTGCACCTTGCGGGCGACCTCGCGCTCGTCTCCGCCTACGCGATCCCGCCCTCGAACAAGCCGGGCCTCATCGTCGTCAACCTCTCCGACCCGCTCGCGCCCCTCGTCGTCGGCACGTGGGTGAGCGAGTTCACGACCACGATCGACGTGCACGCGACGAAGGACGGCCGCTACGTCGCCCTCGCAGGGCACCGGCACGCGACGGTCAACCCGCCCCCGGGCGTCGCGCCCGGCTGCACCTCGGTGCCGCTCCCCGGCCGAGCGCCCGTCCTCTGTCCGCCCTTCGTTCCCGCAGGCGTCACCCTGCTCGACCTCGCGGAGCCCGCGAAGCCCAAGAAGGTCGCCGAGTGGGTCTCGGCCCCCTCCGGCGCGCACACGGTGAAGCTCCACGAGATCGGCAACAAGGTCTACGCGTTCATCGCCTCGTACGGGCTCTCGTACGTCGACCGCATGGCAAGCGCGGTCGAGATCGTCCAGTTCGACAGCGGATTCCCGGGCGGCTTCCGCCCCGTCACGCGCCTTTTCCCCTCGGAATCGAGCGGCGGCCGCGTGTTCGTCCACGACATCTTCGTGCAGCGCCACCCCGCGACCGACCAGACGATCCTTTACGTCGCGTACTGGGACGGCGGCGTCCTCGTCGCCGACGTGAGCGACCCCTCGAAGCCGCGCGAGCTCGCCGCATGGAAGGACTTCGACGTCGCGGAGTACGGCAACATCCACTTCGTGCAGCCGATGCCCGGTCTCGTCGACGGCCGGCACTACACCGTCGCCGCGCCCGAATACGCCTCCGCGCAGCACGCGGGCGAGAGCTACGTCCTCGACACGACGGACCCCGCGAAGCCGAAGCTCCTCGCGAAGTGGCACCTCCCCGGGAACCCGCTCAACCCCGAGGGCTACCTGCACTCGCCGCACAACTTCGACCTCACCGCGGACGGGAAGCTCGTCATGGGCCACTACCACGCGGGCGTGTGGGTGCTCGACCTCAACCCGGTCTTCCGCGCCGCGGGCGGGAACGCGACCGCCGAGGCCGAGGGCGCGAACGCGACGGCGGAGCCGCGCGTCCTCGCGTACCGCTTCCCCGTCCCGCCGAACGGCACGAACGTGACCGTAAGCGACTACGCGCCGCACGTGTGGAACGCGCAGTGGCGCCACGACGGCCTCGTCGTCGCCTCGGACGTCATCACCGGCCTCTACGTGATGCGCCTCGCGGACGTCGCGGACGACGCCGTCGCGCCGTACGCGGCCCACGTGTGAGGCGCGCGCCACCGCCAAGCTCATGACCGCGCGCCGCCTCGACGGATCCGTGACGAGGCGCCTCCGCATCGGCTGCTCCGGGTGGGGCTACGACGACTGGCTCGGCGTCTTCTACGCAAGCGGCACGCCCGCGGGCGAGTATCTCGAGCGGTACGCGCGCGTCTTCGACGTCGTCGAGGTGGATTCGAGCTATTACCGCATGCCCACGCTCGAGCAGACGGAGCGTTGGGCCCGCGCGACGCCCCCCGGCTTCACGTTCGCGCTCAAGTTCCCGGGCGAGATCACCCATGAGGCGAAGCTCGAGAACGTGGAAGGCGCGGTGGCCGCGTTCCTGCGCGTCCTCGAACCGCTGCGGCGCGCGGGAAAGCTGGGACCGCTCCTCGCGCAGTTGCCCGCGAGCTTCCGCGCCGAGAAGGGACGCAAGGCGCTCGAGGCGTTCCTCCCGCTCGTGCCGCGCGACCAGCCTCTCGCCGTCGAGCTCCGCCACGCTTCCTGGTGGACGGACGAGACGTACAAGGCGCTCGAAGCGGCGGGCGCGGCGCTCGCGTGGAGCGTGAACGCGGACGCGCCGACGCCGCCCGTCGCCACCGCGGACTTCCTCTACGTGCGCTTCATCGGCGACCGCGAACTCACGCGGTTCGACCGCATCCAGCGCGACGGCTCGAAGGCGATGGAGGAGATGAGAGAAAGGATCGCGGAGGAAGGCCGGCGCGCGGGCCACGTCTTCCTCTTCGCAAACAACCACTACATGGGCTTCGGCCCGGGAACGGCCGCGCGGCTCGCCGAGGTCCTCGGCGAGCCGGCGATCGACCTCGCCCCCGCCGCCCGCCCGAAGGGGCAGCGGGGACTCGGCGATTTCTGATCAGTCCGCGGGCGGCGACGTCGCATACGGCACGTAGGTGACGCCGTCCGAGACGCGATCGCCCGTGCCGAGCGGATTGAGGGCGTGACGGGGACCCGTCGAGGCGCCCCACCAGCCGTGGCGCGCGTCCACCTTCGACGTCGCGTCGAGGTTGCGGACGCCGAACTCGCCGTTGCCGACCCACGATCCGCGAAGCGCGGAGGTCGCGCCGGCGGCATTGCGGAGCCCGTCCCGGGCGTTCCCGTGGCCCTTCGGGCCGTCGAGGACGAGGTCGCGACAACCGACCTCGACCGCGAAGCCGTCCTGGTTGCCGCTCGCCACGGGCTTCACGAGCGTCGCGCGCTCCACGTTCGCGACGCGGAAACCGGCGCCGCCGTTCGCTTCGGACGTCGGCTCGTGCGCCGTGATCCGCGCGGCGTCGGCGATCGAGAAGCCGTCGCGTCCGTTCGAGCGCGCCTCGCCCGTTTCGAGGACGAGGTCGGCCCCCGCGATCGAGAAGCCGTCGAGCGCGTTCGAGGCCGCCGTGTTCTTCGAAAGGCGCGCGTTCGAAACGCCCGCGCCGAGCGCGAAGCCGGAGGCGCCGTTCGATTCCGCGAGGTTGTTCTCGACGACGAGCGCGGACCCGCTCGCGAGCCGGACGCCGTCGCCACCGTTTCCGGCGATCGTGTTCGATAGGATCGTCACGTTGGAGACGCCTTCGCCGTACACCCCGTGGCCCGCGTTCCCCGTGATCACGTTGCCCTCGACGGGGATCGATGAGGCGCCGACGAGGCGGACGCCGTCGCGGCCGTTGCCGCGGATCGTGTTGCCCGTGATGTCCATCGGGGCCGCGTTGCCCTCGATGCGGACGCCGTCGAAGACGTTGCCGTGGATCGTGTTGTCGCGCACGAAGCCGCGGGCGTTGCGGATGAGGATGCCCGTGCCCCAGTTCGAGATGTCGTTCCCCCCGATGATGGGGGACATCGTGTCCACCACCGAGATGCCGGTGCCCGGCGGGTCGGCCTTGTCGACGATCTCGTTGTTCGTGATGATCGATTCGCTGCGCTCGTGCCAGATGCCGTAGGAGCAGCCGACGAGGCGGTTGCCGTCGATCGTCGGGTCGGAGTACCAGTCGCGGATGCAATACGTGCCGCCCTCGAACGTGTTTCCGCGGAGGACGGGGAAGCCGCCCGTCTGGTTCACGCCGACGCCGTTCGCGAGGAACGTGTTGCCCGAAAGCGTGATGCTCGTGTGGAGGAGATGGACCGCGAGCGGAATGGCCTCGAACGTGTTCCCGGTCACGATCGCGAGCTCCGTCGCGATCGACGCGCCCTGGCCGCCCTTCAGATGGGCGCCGTCGAGGCGGAGGTGCGACCCTGGATCCGCGACCACGCGGTACGAGGAGGAGAGACTTTCGGGCTGAAGCGTGCTGTCGAGGATGCGCAGCGTCCCGCCCGCAAGAACGTGGAAGCCGTTGCTTCCGGAAGCGAACAGGGCCGAGGCGTTCGAGACGAGCGCAAGACCGCCCGACTCGATCGTGACCTTCCCCGTGAACTTGTACGTGCCGTCCGACCAGTTCCCGAACTCGCCCGCGCGGATCGTGTGCGATCCGACGGTCGGAACCGACCCGCCCTGGTGGTGCTGGCCGCCGCGGTCGTTCGGGTTGTTCTTCGGCTTGTCGGGCTGGTGGAACGCCGCGGCGGTCGGAACCAGCACGAGGAGCGCAATAAGGAGGGCCCAGGATCGGGAACGCATGGTCAGCCTCACCGGCCCAGCATCCCGGAACCGGTTTAGCCGTTCTCGATCAGCCATTTGATCGCCGACAAAACGTTCTCAATTCAAGCGGCCCGGCGCGAACGGCGCGAAGAGGACGCCGGTCGAGACGCGATCGCCCTTGCCGACGGTCGCGGGCGCCACCGTAGGACCCGTCGGCGCGCCCCAGTATCCGAGGATCGCGTCGACCACGTTCAGGGCGTCGAGGTTCTGGATGCCGTATCCGGCGTTGCCGACCCAGGCGCCCTCGCGCGCGCTCGTCGGGCCCGCGAGGCTGCGCAACCCGTCGCGCGCGTTCGCGTAGGCCGTGGGCCGCGCGAGGACGACGTTCTCGTTGCCGTGCTCGACGAGGAAACCGTCGCGGTTCATGTTCGCAAGCGGCGCGGTCATCGAGACGCCCTGCGTGGCGGCGAAGCGGAAGCCCGCGCCGCCGTTGCTGTACGCGCGGGGCGCCTCGCCCGTGACCTCATAGGCGTTCACGACGGCGAAGCCGTCGCGGCCGTTCACGCCGGCCTCCCCGCCTTCGAGGTGGACGGAGGCGCCCCGGATCTCGTAGCCGTCGAGCTTGTTGTACCAGGCAAAGTTCCAGTCGAGCGTCGCGGTCGAGACGGCGCCGATCACGAACCCCGTGCCGGCGTTCGAGCGCGCCATGTTGCCTTCGAGCACAAGGTTGTTCCCGGGCGAGATGCGGACGCCGTCGCCGCCGTTTCCCGAGAACGTGTTGTCGCGGACCTCGGTCGACGCGATGAACGCGGCGTAGAGTCCGTGCCGACCGTTGCTTCCGACGCGGTTGTCGGTGACGGGGACCTTGGACACGAACGAGAGGTGAATGCCGTCGCGGCCGTTCTTGTAGATGTGGTTCGACGTGATGTCCATCGGCGCGGAGTTGCGCTCCACGCGAACGCCATCGAGAACGTTCCCGTGGATTGTGTTCTCGCGGATGTAGGCGCGGGCGTTGCGGATGAGGATGCCCGTGCCCCAGTTCGAGATGTTGTTCCCGCGGATCACGGGGGACATCGTGTCGACGACCGCCATGCCCGTTCCCGGCGGGTCGGCCTTGTCGATCATCCGATTGTTGACAAGCAGGGATTCGCTGCGCTCGTGCCAGATGCCGTACGAGCAACCGAGCATCTCGTTCCCGTCGATCGTGGGGTCCGAGAGCCAGTCGCGCACGCAGTACGTGCCGCCCTCGAAGCGGTTCGCGCGGAGGACGGGAAATCCGCCCGTCTGGTTCACGCCGACGGCGTTCGCGAGGAAGGTGTTGCGTTCGACCGTGATGCTGGTTCCGACGAGGTGCAGCGCGAGCGGGATCGACTGGAACGTGTTGTCGTCGACGGTCGCCTTCGACGTCTCGACGCGCACGCCCTGCCCGCCCGTGACGGTGCTGTTCGCGAGCACGAGCGTCGATCCGGCCTCCGCGAGGACGCGGTATGCGCTTCCCGCGGCGGGGTCGAGCGTGGACCGGAGGACGTCGAGCGTCCCGCCCGACCGGACGAGGAACCCGCCGCTTCCGGCCGCGAACTCGGCCGCGGCGTCGAGGAGCGTCGCGCGGCCGCCCATTTCGATCGTGACCGTGTGCTGGAAGCGGAAGGACCCGTTCGACCAGATCGCGTGCTCCCCGCGCTTCACGACCGTCGTGTTCACCGGGACCGGGTTCAGCGTCGAAAGCCGCTCGAAGCCCCCTTCGGCGAGCGCGACGGGCGCCGCGACGAGGACGGTCGGGACGACGAGGATGAAGACGGCGAGCGACGCCTTCCCACGGATACGCATGCTTCAGCTCCCGGCGCCTAGCGATCGGGGCCCTTCATGAAGGTTTGCCCCCGCAGGCCGGAAGGCTGCAACGCCTTATGCGCGACGAGCGCGCTTGCGCCGCGTGGACCTCGACTGGAGCGCGGGGAATCTCCTCGGCCTCACCGCGGGGGCCCTCATCCTCGGCGTGGGCGCCTTCATCCTGGTCGCGCGGCCGAACGCGTGGCTGAACCGCGGGTTCTTCCTCCTCGCGCTCGCGGACGGCGGGAGCACGGTCATCTTCGTCCTCCGCAACATGACGACGGACCCCGTCCTGCGCGTCTATCTCATGAGCGTGTACTGGTACTTCTTCATCGCCTTCCTCGCGGCGCTCGCGCTCTTCGGCCTTCTCTTCCCGCGCCCCCTGTTCGGCGACGATGCGCGCGGTTGGCTCGTCGCTTCGGCGCTCGCGCCCGCCGGCGTCCTCGTGGGCGCCTACGCATGGGACCACACGCTCTTCTGGGCCCCCGTCGTTCGTCCCGGGGGCGACGTCGCGTTCCTCTACACGCCGCTCGGAAACCTGCTGCTTGCCGCCTTCGTGGGCGCGACGGCGCTCGTCATCGTGAAGCTCGCCTACGGCCTCGTGCACGACCGCGCCGCGAGCTGGCGCCGGCAGGGGGCGTACGTGCTCGGCGGCATGGTGGTCGCCTACGTCCCGTACTTTACGACGTCCTTCGTCGCGTACGCGCTCGTGAACCCGCAGTTCTACTTCCTCACGCGCGCCGACGTGGGCCTCCTCTATGCCCTCTTCGGCGTCCTCGGCCTCGTGGCGCTCGCCGTCGCCGTCGTCGTCCTCCGGCTCGACGACGACGCCTTCCGCGCGGAGCGCCGATTCCTCCTCGCCGCCTTCGCGGCCGTCCTCGCGCTCACGCTCGCCTCCGCCGCGGTCCCGACCGGCCTCGTTGCCGACCTCCTGCAGAACGTCGCGCTCCTCGCCTACCCGATCCTCCTCGGCTACGCGATCGTGCGCTTCGAGGTCTTCGACATCGACGCGCGCGTGCGCCGCGTCGCCGCCGCGACGCTCGGCGGCCTCGTCGCCGCGGGCGCGTTCATCGTGCTCGAGAACGCCTTCGAGGGCGTCCTGCAGGAGAACCTCGCGGGAATCCTGCCTGGAGAGTTCGCCGCGGGGTCGCTTGCGGCGATCGGCGCGACCATCCTCTGGTCCCCCGTCTCGAAAGGCGCCGACAAGCTCGGCCGCCGCCTCTTCCCCGACCTCAAGGGCGAAGCGCGCCGCAGGCGCCAGCTCGAGATCTACCGCCACGGCCTCGAAGGCGCGCTCGCGGACGGCATCCTCGTCGACCGCGAAAGCCGCACCCTCCAGGCCCTGCGCGAGAGCCTCGGCGTGACCGACGCGGAGCACGCGGCGATGGTCGCGGAGATCACCTCGCGCGACCGGCGCGAGGCCGCCGTCGCGACCGCTGCGTGAGCCGTGATGCCATCCTTCTTCATGCTCCCCCACGCGTTTCGCGCTCGCGTGCCCAAGCCCAACGAGAACCGGCCGGGAGCCCGCAACCCGAACATGCCCATGGGCAACCCCATGGAGGAGCGCGAGCGCGAGCGCGAGAAGGGGAAGAGCGGGAAGCCGCAGAAGAACCGTTAGAAGCCGACGCACACACGCGCGGGCGGCGGGGCCGTCCGCGCGGGGAATTTTCAGATCGAGCCTTCACGCGGACGTCTCGCTTTCGGATCCCACCTCGCGCTCGGCGGCCGCGGACGCGGGGCGCTCTCCGTCGCGCGCGGTCCGACGAGGGCCGTCAGATCCGGATCGTCGCGACCTGCGGCTCGACGAAGCAGACCTCATCGGCGTCGAGGCAGCGGAAGGCGACCGCGTAGGTGCCTTGTTCGAGGATCGCAGAGGCCTCGCGCGCGCGGGCGACGGGTTCCAGGCAGGCCCAGCGTTCGACCGGCTCGTCGGCGCGGGATTCGGTCGCATCTGCCGCGAGGATGAGACATCCGGCCACGGTCCCAGTGACGTTCGTAGCGAACCAGGACACGTTCGACGGGTGGAGGAACTCGAACTCGAAGAATTCGGCGTGGTCGGGCGGGATGGTGATCGGCTCGAGCGGGCCGCGGATCGTCTGCGAAGGCGCGAGCGGTTCGGGCGCTGCGAGGCAGCCGGTGAGGACCAGGGACAGCATCAGGGGGATGACCTTGAGCCTGGAAACCTCGATGCGGACCATCTTCCCGCCATCCTCAAGTCACTCCGTACACGGTCAATCCCAACGGGCGCCCCACGCCCACGACGGGTCCGAGGAACAAAGGCGATACCAGGGGGGAGAGGGAATGAGAAACCCATAAAGAATGCTGGCCCCCACCCATTGCACTTGTCTCGTCGGCGAACTCAAGCCTCCGCGGTCGTCGAAGTCGCGTTCGAAACATGCGATCGAGCCCGTCGCCATCACCCCGAATCCCGCACCTTCCGTCAGCACCGCTTCGTGAGTGCAGGCCTTGTTCGGCCCGGAAGCTTCGAGGCCGCCGTATTCCACCTTCGCGCAAAATTCGAAGCGCCCCACGCGCCCGAAGGCGGGCCACGTCGTCTGGTACTCGAGCGTAGCGTTCGGCGCAAGGAGGCCCGCTTGCCGGTAGCCCACGAGTTCGCACGTTTCCAGAATCGCGCCATCGCACGCCCACACGGTGAGGTTCGTCTTCATGACCGTCGCGCCCGCGCCAAGGTTGGCGACCGTGACTTCCACGAGACGGTCGCCGAGCGGGTTCTCGCTGCCCGCGACCGCTGGTTCGCAAACGCTGAGGCAGTAGAAGCTGGGCGAAATGTCGAGCCGCGTGACGACGAGATCGGGAACGGGCGGCACGGTGAGCGTGACGGGGGCGCTCGGCGCGCTCTCGCCGAAGCGGTTCTCGGCCGTCACGTAGTAGCAGTAGGTGGTTTCGAGCGCGACGCTCTTGTCGACGAGGGTGCGCGCGGATTCGCGCACGGCGAGAAGCGAGGCCGCGTCGCAGGTCGGGGACCCGCGGTAGACCCTGTAGGCGAGCACGGGCGCGCCGGACTCGGTGGCAGGCGCGGTCCAGAAGAGGGACACGTGCTTCGGCACCGCGGTGGCCGTGACGACGGGCGGTTCCGGCGGCTGGCCCGCCTCGACCGTCGAGAGCATCGTGGGCGTGAGCGTCAGGAGTGCGATGGCCGCCGCGAGACGGAAGGGGCGCGACGTCAAGGTGAAGCCTCCAGGCCACGGAACGGATGTGAACATATGAAAGTATTGAGAGTCGTCGAGGCCGCGAGCGGAGGGTTTGACGCGAACCAACCCTTTTCGCTCGCTCCGCTCGCAAAAGCGTTGACGGAAAAGCGCCAACCCTGGCGGGGCTGGCGCAGCCATCTTCGATGGCTGAGTATAGCCCCGACAGGATCCGAACCAACCCTTTTCGCTCGCTCCGCTCGCAAAAGCGTTGACGGAAAAGCGCCAACCCTGGCGGGGCTGGCGCAGCCATCTTCGATGGCTGAGTATAGCCCCGACAGGATTCGAACCTGTGTCGCAGGATCCAGAGTCCCGAATCATTGGCCACTAGACCACGGGGCTGATGAGAACGTCCGGCCGGGGCCGGGCGGTGGCGCCGGATATTCGCTCGCCGTAAATAGCCCTTCCGGTGGCGGGCGGGCGTGGTTGGAAGAAAAGGACGCGGAGGCGCGAGGGCCTCCGCGTTGGGCGGTCATCAGTTCGCGCGCTTGAGCCAGCCGCCCTGCTGTTCGGCCATCGCGACGTGGGCGGTCCACGCCGCGAGGTCGGCGAGGACGCGCTCCGCGACGTCCCCGTCGAACCGGAGCGTCAGCTCCAGGAACCCGGCCTCGGTTTCCACTTTCGAATCGGCGATCTTCAACACAACGAAACCTCCTTGACGTGGCCGTCTTGCATCCCAATCCCATCCGGCGACCCGAACCGGGTCGCACGCGGCGAAAGGCGCCCCGACCTTAGTTAATGGTTTCCCAAACTCCCCTCGCCCCCTGCGAAAGCGACTGTTTCACATGGAGCCGGTAGAGGTCCGCGATGCGGCGCGCGACCGCGCCCACGCGGCCGTCGCCCACGGCGCGGCCGTCGAGGCGCGTGACGGGGAGCACCTCGCCCACGCTCGCGGTGAGGAGGATCTCGTCCGCCGCGGCCGCTTCCCGCGGGTCGATCGCGCGCTCCTCGACCGCGAGGCCCTCGGCGCGCGCGAGGCGGAGGACGTCCGCGCGCGTGAGGCCGTCGAGGATGCCGGTCGCGAGGTCGGGCGTCGCGAGGGCGCCGTTTTTGACCAGGAACACGTTCGCGGTGGTCGCTTCCGCGAGGCGGCCGTCGGTCGAAAGGAGGAGCGCCTCGTCGGCGCCGCGCCGCTCGGCTTCGCGGCGCGCGAGCACGTGAGGGAGGTAGGCGAGCGTCTTCGCGCGCGGGTCGAGCACCTCGGGGGGCGCGCGGCGCGGGCGGTCGAGGAGGACGGCGCGCAGGCCCTCCTCGTAGAAGCGCGCCGGATAGGGGACGGGGATCACCGTCGCCACGAGGGTCGGCGCCGCCGCTTCCGCGCGCGGGCCCGCCACGCCGCCCGCGACCCCGCGCGTGAGCGTGACGCGCAGCATCCCGTCCTCCTCCGGGCCCCACGCCTCGGCGAGCGCGCGCACGACGGCGGCGGGCCGCGCAGGGGCGCGGTCGAGCGGGATGTCCAGGAGGCGCGCGCTCGTCGCGAGGCGCGCGAGGTGCCGGTCGAGCGCGTACGGCAGGCCCGCGTAGAGGCGCATCGTCTCGAAGCAGCCGTCCGCGAGCGTGAAGCCGCGGTCGAGGACCGACACGCGCGCGGCGGCGGCGTCGACCACGTTCCCGTCGACCCACGCGAGGGCGCGCCTCATCGGGCGACCCCCAGGGCGTCGAGGACACCTTTCGCCTTCGCGAGCGTCTCCGCGCGCTCGCGCGCGGGGACGGAGTCCTCGACGATGCCCGCGCCGACCCTGAGGTGCGCGCGGCCGTCCTTGACGACGAGCGTGCGGATGAGGATGTTGAGGTCCATCGAGGCGGGCGCGAGGTAGCCGAGCGCGCCGGTGTACGGGCCCCGCCGCTCGCCCTCGAGGTCGGCGATGATCTCCATCGCCCGCACCTTCGGCGCGCCCGTGATCGTGCCCCCGGGGAAGGTCGCGCGCCACGCGTCCACCGCGTCGGCGCCGTCCGCGAGGTCGCCCACGACCCGGCTCACGAGGTGGTGGACGCTGCGGTACGTCTCGACGAACGCGAGGCCGTCCACGCGCACGCTCCCGAAGCGCGCGACGCGGCCGAGGTCGTTCCTCGCGAGGTCGACGAGCATCGCGTGCTCGGCGCGCTCCTTCTCGTCGCGCGCGAGCTCCGCCGCGAGCGCGCGGTCGGCCTCCGCAGTCGCGCCGCGCGGGCGCGTGCCCGCGATGGGACGCGCCTCGACCTCGCGGCCCGCGACGCGCGCGAGGCGCTCCGGAGAGGCGGAGAGGACGTGGAAGTCGCCCGCGTCGAAAAACGCGGCGAACGGGGCCGGGTTGCGCGCGCGCAGGCGCGCGTACGCGGCGACGGGGTCCTCGACGCCGAGGACGACGAGGCGCTGGCTGAGGTTCGCCTGATAGACGTCGCCCGCGGCGACGTGCGTTTTCGCGCGGGCGACGGCGGCCTCGAACGCGGCGGCCGGGGGCGGCGTGTCGAGCCGGCACGGCCCGAGGGCGGGGACGGCGGGAGCGGGGCGCGCGAGGCGCTCGTGCGCGTCCGCCGCCGCGTCCTTGTCGCGCGCGAGGAGCCAAGCGCGGCCACCCGCGTGGTCGAACGCGAGGACGCGGTCGTAATCGCCGAGGAGGACATCGGGGACGCCGAGCGGGTCCGCGCGAGCGGCGGGGACGCGCTCGACGAGCCGGAGGGCCTCGTACGCGAAGAGGCCCGCCGCGCCGCCCGCGAAGGGCGCGGGCGCGTCGCCCGCGTCGAAGCGCGCGGCCGCCCCGCGCACGAAGCGCGCGAGCGCTTCGCCGGCATCGCCCGCGACGGCGCGGCCGTCGACCTCCGCGCGTCCGTCGCGGATCGCGAGGACGCTTCGCGGCGCCCAGGCGACGAAGGACCAGCGACGCAAGGCGCGCTCGGCGTCGGTCGTCGCGGCCTCGGGCGTGGAATCGAGGAAGAGGGCGCGCTCCCCGGGGCGGTGGACCTTGAGGAAGGCCTCCCACGCGGTGAGCGCGTCGGGAAGGCGTTCCACGAGGAGCCCGGGGGTCGGGGCCGTCACGCGCGGGGAGACGTCACCGTCTCGTTAAACCTGCGGCCGTGGCTTGAAGCCCGCAAGCCACTCCGTGGGCGGCGCGCCGCGGGCGACGCTCGCCCAGAAGCGCTCCGCCGTGGGCGCCGTCTCGGTTGCGCCGGACCCGGCCGCAACAAGGACGGCCGCGCGCGGCGCGTCCCAGGGAAGCGACGGGCGCGGGGCCCACGGGAGGGTCCAGCGCGTCTCGGGCGGCGTCGCTTCGCCGAAGAGGTCGCCGAGGCGCTCGGCGCGCGCGGCGGGGAACTGGACGCGGCGCACCGGGTGGGGTCGGCGCGCGGGGCCGAGGAGGGTGACGAGCGTCTCGGCCGCGGGTTCCGGGAAGCGCACGCGCGGCGTCGCGAGCGCGGGCTTCGCGGCGCCGTAGAGCGCGACGAGCGCCTCCGGCGCGGGCGGCGGGCGGGCGCGCGGGGGCGGCGACGCGGCCCCGAGGAGCGCGACGAGCGCGGCGGGCTCGCTCGCGAAGCGCGGCCCGGGCTGCGGGCGCTTCGCTTCGCCGAAAAGCGCAAGGACGACGTCGGGCGCGGCCGCGAGCGCGCGCACGCGGCGCGGCGGGAGGCGCGCCTCGCCGACGAGCGCGACGAGCGCGTCGTAGGCGGGCGGCGGCGCGGCGGGGCGCGCGGGCGGCGCGGCCTCGCCGAGAAGCGTCGCGATCGCGGCGTCGTCGGGCTCAAAGGCGACGGCGACGGGCGCGGCCGCGACGCGGGGTTCGGGCGCCACGGGCGCGGGAACCGTTTCGGGCTCGGTGGCGCCGACCGCGGGCGCGTCCATTCCGAGCGGGGCGAGCGCGACGGGCGGCTCGCCGGCCTCGAGCGCTTCGACGAGCGCGAGCGTCTCGGCGGGGTCGAACGCGCGGTCGGGGAAGTCGGGCAGCGCTTCGAGGACGGGCGCGGCGCCCGTCTCGAAGAGGACCTCGGCGAGCGTGGGCGCGGGCGCGTCCGCGTCGTCGTCGGCGACGTCGTCCGCCGCCGCGACGCCCGCGAGCGCGGCGTCGGCGACCTCCTCCCAGGGGGTCGTGTGCACGAGGTCGCCGAGCGCGGCGACGGCGTCGACGGGCGCGGCCGCGACGGCCGGGGGCGCGTCGAAGACAGCTTCCGAGACGAGCGTGAAGGGCTCCGCGGCCTCGAGAACGGCAGGCGTCTCGAACGCGGGCTCCGGGATGAGCTCCGGCATCGGCGCCGGCGCGGCTTCGGCCGCGTCCGGGACGGGCGCGAGGAGCGGCATGGGCTCGACCGCGGCAAAAAGCGGGATGGGCTCGGGCAGGTCCGCGGGCTCGATCGTGAACTCCTCCGCCGGGTGCACGGCGACGTTCGCGGCGAGGGCCGCGTCGAGCGCGGCCGCGGCGCGGGCGGCGGCGCCGAGGGGCGAGAGGTCAAAGGCCTCGACCGGTTCCTCGGGAATATCGAAGAGGCGCACGCCGAAGCGGTCGGCCCAGCGGCGGGCGTCGCCCTGGATGGCCCCGGCGAGGCCGGGCGCGACGCCCGTGGAGAGGGCGCGCACGTAGGCGTCGACGACGGCGGTGGCGGTGATGGGGGCGTCGAGGAGGCGGACGGCGACGCGCCGGCCGGACTCGGTCACGAGAAGGTCCCCGTCGGCGAGGCGCTCGACGGTGGCGCCCGAGTCCCCAAGGTGGCGGACGAAAGTCTCCGCTCGCATGTGCATCCCACCTCAGGGACGAACGGAGTCCGCCTTCAAGGTGTCGATGTGGTTCGCGTCAGTTCGCGCCGCTCACCCCGAACATCTCGCGGATGCCCGCGAAGTGCGTGCCGTCGAGCACGAGGTGCGCGAGCACGAACACGACGACGGCGACGCCGAGCGCGAAGTGCACGTAGCGCCAGCGCTCGAAGCCCCATCGCGCGACGAACGACTTCTGCATCGCGCCCGTGACGCCGAGGCCGATCATCGCGGCGAGCGCGAGGCCGCCCCAGAGGGCGCCATGGCTCCAGTTCCAGAACTGCTCGACGAGGAAGAGCAGCATGTGGATGGAGGCGACGCCGAGGAGGCTGAAGCTCGTCGCGTTGTGCCAGAGGACGCGACGGCGGGGGCCGAGGACGCGGTTGAAGACGGAGACGCTTCCAGGCCCGAAGGTGCCGCCGAAGACGAGCGCCGGAATGAGGAGGATGGAGCCCGCGAAGCCGAGGGCCTGGCCCCAGGAGCGGAGCACGGGTCCGGCGTCGCGCGTGACGCCGATCCTCACCTGGGTGCCGACGAGGCGCTCCTTGCCGATCGCGAAGGTGAGCGTGTCCCACTTCGTGAAGTTCCCGTAATCTTCCGCGTTGGGGTCGCTGTGGAGGTTGTGCGCGACGCCCATGCCGCCGTAGATGAGGTTCACGGTCGAGGTCGCGTTCGAGGCCTTGAGCTGGAACCGGAAGGTCGCGGACCCCCCGGGCGGAATCTCGCTCGGCCCTTTCACGACCTGCATCGGGACGCGGCTCGCGTTGTAGTAGACGCCCGTCGTCAGATCGAACTTGCCCTCCGGGGGAAGGCCGCGGAAGTACACGACCGCGGTCCACGACCCCGTGCCGCCCGCAAGCACGTCGGCCTGGGTGAGCTTCAGCGCGTCGTGCGTGTTGCCGCGCGTCGCGGTCGTCGTCGGGCCCTGACCCTTGAGCTTGCGCGCGCCGGGCGAATCGATGACGGCCCCGTCGGGCGTCTTGATCCCGACGAAGAAGTTGTTGTTCGAGAGGGCGCCCGGCTCGCCGACGACCGCGAGGGTGATCTCGGTCGCGTTCTCCTCGACCTCCAGGGGGAATGTCTTCTCGGTGACGCGTTGGGGGTCGGCCGCGACGACGCCCGGGATGCGGTGGATGACGGGGTCCTTCTCGCCGAGGAAGGAGATGCCCTCGGCGCGGCTCACGTTCACGAGCGCGCGCGGCTCGAGCAGCGTGTGCAGCCAGGGGTTGACGAGCGTGATGTTGAAGGTGAAGACGCCGCCCGCGGGCACCTCGATGAGGGGCTCGGGGACGAGGTCCATGCTGCGGAAGCCCTCCTCGCGGTGGTGGCCGTAGCACTGCGCGTCCGAGACTTCGCCCGCGGGGTCGCGGAACGCCTTCGAGGCGTTGAGGGCCCCGAGCGCGGGCGAGGCGAGGAAGCCGACGGCGACGACGGAGAAGACGAGCATCGCGACAAGACGGCCGCGGCGGGTCGACCTCACGGACGCGCTACCGGGAGGCCGCACTAAAAGGCTGTCGGGCGCGTCGTGAAACGATGGTTCGGCAGGCCTGGGTCTTCCGAGGTCAGGAGGAACGATGCCCCGGGGCGCGGCGCGCGAACCGTCAGCGGCCGTCGGCGCCAAGCGCGAGCGCGTCGAGCGCCTTCGCGCCCTTGTAGACGGGACACAAGGGGCAGTAGTCGTAGGCGCCCATGGGGCACCCGGTGAGGACGAGCGCGAGGCGCCCCGTCCGGGGTTCGCGCTCGACGGCGACGCGCGCGGTCGCGCAAGGGTAGGGGGCCCCCGCGGGCGGCGGGCCGTCGACGGCGACGCGCGCGGCGGAGGCGGCGGGGACCGCGGTCGCGGGCGGCGCGGTCGGAAGCGACGCGGTCGACGGCGTGGACGCGGGCGCGGCCTGAACGGGCGGGGCAGCTTCCGGCGGCGGAGCCACGCTCCAGAGGCGACCGAGCGCGTCGCGGAACGGGCGCGGCATGCGCCGGTACTCGCCGAGCGCCTCGACGCCGAGCTCGGTGATCTCGTACCGCGTGCGGCCGCGCGTGTCCTCCGGGTCCTCGACCGCGCGCACGAGGCCCTCGCTTTCGAGCCTTTGGAGAAGCGGGTAGATGCGGTTGCGGTTCGGCTCCTCGCCGAAGATCTCCTCCATCTCCTTGAGGAGGGCATACCCGTGCTTCGGGGCGGAGGACAGGCTGTCGAGGACGAACGCCTCGAGAAGGCCCCGCATGACCTTCGGGCCGACCTCCGCCATGTTCCCGGCTTGGTAGGTCCAGAATTTATACCTTCTCTCCCCACGCGGGTGACACATATTCAAGTCTCCCCTGGAGGCCGTTGAGAACTGGAACAAGACCCGTCCTCTCAGTTACAACAGGTCAAATCTTGGGGTGAATGAGAACGTCCAAATAGCCACGATGTTATAGAACGGTCCCCAACCGCTTCGCGGATGGGGAACAAGGGAAGGGTAGGCAATGACTGAACTGGAACAGGGCGATGCGGGCCGCATCGTGGACGCCAAGGAGATCAAGGTGAAGATCCCCGTGGACTACCACATCAAGCTCCACACGCTCAAGGTTCTCAAGGGCCAGAGCATCAGCGACACCGTCGAGATCGCCCTCCAGAAGTACTTCAAGGACTTCGGCGAGAACGAGGGACGCGACTACCAGGCCGTGGCGGAGCGCGCCCTGCGCGTGTTCCAGTCGTGAGTTCCCGTCCCGAACACGTGAACTAACCCATCCGCTTATCCTCGCCGCGGTCGCATCGGCCGAGCGGGAGAAGCATGGGATTCTCGACCACCATCACCGTTCCGACGAAGGACGTCAAGCAGTTCATGAACGTGCTCGCGCACGCGGGCGCGGTCGTCCTCGACACGGGCGAGCGGATCCACACGGACGAAGGCGTCTCCGCGGAGGCGTACCTCAACGTCCTGTTCCTGCCGCGCGAGTCTTCGAACTGAGCCTCCGGGCCCGCGCGGCGTCGTACGGCCGCCGCGCGCCGCGCAAGGGGCGAAGCCATAACTAGCGGACGGGCGATGGCCGGGTCGATGACCCCGGCCCCACGCCCGGTCAAGGTCGCCCCGTCGATCCTCGCCGCCGACTTCGGACGCCTCGCCGAGGACGTCCGGCGCGCGGACGCGGGCGGCGCGGACTGGATCCACGTCGACGTCATGGACGGCCGCTTCGTGCCGAACATCTCGTTCGGGGCCCCCGTCATGGCCGCGGTCCGGAAGGCGACCGCGAAGCCGTTCGACGTCCACCTCATGATCCTCGAGCCCGAGCGCTACCTCGCGGACTTCGCGAAGGCGGGGGCCCAGATCATCACCGTGCACCAGGAGGCCTGCCCGCACCTCCACCGCACGATCCAGATGATCCACGACCTCGGCTGCAAGGCGGGCGTCGCGCTCAACCCGTCCACGAGCCTCTCGACGGTCGAGGACGTGGTCGGCGATCTCGACCTCCTCCTCGTCATGACCGTGAATCCGGGGTTCGGGGGCCAGAAGTTCATCGCCTCCATGCTCCCGAAGATCGAGCGCGCCCGCGCCCTGCTCGATCGCGCCGGGAGCGGCGCCGAGCTCGAGGTGGACGGCGGCGTCACGGCCGAAAACGCGCCGCTTGCCCGCAAGGCGGGGGCGACCGCGCTCGTCGCCGGGTCGAGCGTCTACGGGAACAAGGGCGACCTCGCGCCCGTCATCCGGGCGATCCGCGGCGACGGGTGAGCGCGCACGCCCGACCTCACCTACTGGCAATATCAGGCGGCGCTCGTCACGCTCGCGTGGATCGGCGGGTTCCTCCCGCTCTTCCTCGGCTGGCGCAGGGAATGGCGCTGGAGCCAGGCCGTCGGCCTCGCGCTCGTGCTCTCGCCCTTCATCCGGATGGCGCTCAACGTCTACGAGACGATCGACCTCCTCTTCCGGTACACGGTCCTCCAGCCCATCCCCGAGCAAGTCCTCTGGGCGAGCGCGTGGCGGCACTATGTCGACTACCTCGTCATCCCCGCCCTCGGCCTCCTCCTCGTCGCGAACCGGTTCCCGTTCGTGCAGACGCGCGACGCCCGGGCGAGCCTCGCGGCGTGGGGCGCGGCGCTTCGCGAGCAGGGCCTCCGGTGGCGCTTCGGCGCGGTCCACGACACCGCGAACGGCCTCGCCCTCTTCCTCGTCCTTCTCGTCGCCTACATCGGCTCCCTCATGGTGGTGCTGAACGCGCTCAAGGGCGTCGACCAGGGCGACGAGACGCGGGTGTTCGAGAACCTCACGCCGCCCCTCATCCTCGTCCTCGCGCTCGCCGCGGGCCTCACCGAGGAGTTCGTGTTCCGCGGCATCCTCATGAACGCGCTTGCGCGCTGGATGCCGCTCGGACTCGCCGTGACGCTCCAGGCCGCGTTCTTCGGCCTCGTCCACGCCGGGTACGGAACGATCAGCCACGTCGTCGGGCCTTTCGTCTTCGGCCTCGCGATGGCGTGGGTGACGCTGCGGCTCGGCCTCGTCCCCGCCATCATCCTCCACACGAACGTGGACGTCCTCGCCTTCAGCCTGCACGTCGTCGGGAAGAAGCCGGAGGTCCTCTGGTTCGTCATCCTGCTCGTCGTCCTCAACGTCGCCGCCGCCTTCGTCGTGCGGGGCGACCCGTACCGGGCCCTCCTCGGCCGCCCCACGAAGCGCCTCGCGGACCGCGAGGCGCCGCCCGTCGCCGCCCCCGGGACCATCACCGTCGCGGGCGACCGCGAGGCGGTCCTCGTGCCCTTCGACGGCTGACCCCCGGAATTCCGTGGATCGCGGTCGGCAAGGCTTAAGGCGGCCGTTCCCTTCCGCGTGCCCATGAGCCAGGCCCTCGACCAGGCGGCGCGGCGCCTCGAGCGCCGCGAGCGCCTCCCGGACGACGAGGCCGAGGCCCTCTTTGCGGAGCGCGACGTCCTCGCCCTCGGCGCGCTCGCGGACCGCGTCCGTCGCGCGCGGCACGGCGACCGCGTCTACTACCGCGACGACCTCAACCTCAACCACACGAACGTGTGCGCCGCGGACTGCGGCTTCTGCGCGTTCTACCGCAAGCCCGGCGAGAAGGGCGCCTACGTGCTCTCGCTTTCGGACATCGAGGCGAAGGCGCGCGCGGCCGTCGAGGCCGGCATCACCGAGTTCCACGTCGTGGGCGGCATGACGCCCGAGTGCGACCTCGAATACCTCGAGGCCATGTTCCGCGCGCTCAAGCGCGTCGCGCCCGAGGTCGAGATCCAGGGCATGACGGGCGTGGAGGTCGACTTCCTCGCGAAGCTCGAGAAGCTTTCGATCGAGGCGACGCTGAAGCGCCTCGTCGCGGCGGGCCTCGATTCGATCCCCGGCGGCGGCGCGGAGGTCTTCCACCCGGAGGCGCGCAAGCGCATGATGGCGACGAAGATCGCGGGCGACCGCTTCCTCGAGGTCCACGAGACGGCGCACCGTCTCGGGATCCCCACGAACGTCTCCATCCTCTACGGCCACGTCGAGACGCCCGCGGAGCGCATCGACCACCTTCGCCGCATCCGCGAGCTGCAGGACAAGACGGGCGGCTTCCGCGCCTTCACCGCGCTCCGGTGGAATCCCGAGAACACGGCGCTCCACGCGAAGACGGGCGCGCCGGGGTCGACCGCGTTCGACGACCTGCGCATGGTCGCGATCGCGCGCCTCTACCTCGACAACGTCGACCACGTCAAGCTCCCGTGGATCACGATCGGGAAGCCGATGGCGCAGGTCGCGTTGAACTGGGGCGTCGACGACATCGGCGGCTCCGCGTTCGAGGAGCGCATCCTCGACGCGGCCGGCGCGCGCACGTGGGCGCTCGTCAGGAACTCGGACGTCCCGCGCTACATCCGCGAGGCCGGCTTCGAGCCCGTCTACGCCTATGGTTCGTACCGGACGATCCGCCGCGAGGAGGCGGTCGCGTGACGCGCCTCGGCATGATCGACTTCCTGAACTCGCGGCCCGTGTACCACGCGCTCGTGGCGGGCCACGTTCCGCGACCCGTGGGACTCGAGCTCGTGCGGGGCCCGCCCGCGGCGCTCAACCGCGCGCTCGTCGAAGGCGCCGTGGACGTCGCGAGCGTTTCGAGCGTGCATTACGCGCGCCACGCGGACGACCTCGTGCTTCTTCCCGGCCTCTCGATCAACAGCACGGGCTTCGTGCACTCCGTGAACCTCGTCTACCGCGGAAGCCGCGAGACGCTCCGCGGAGGCCGCATCGCCGTCACCGACGAGTCCGCGACGAGCGAGGTGCTCCTGCGCATCCTCCTTCGCGAGTCGCTCAAGGTCGACGCGACGCCGTTCCAGACGACGGTCGACCCGGAGGAGATTGGCGTGTCGGTCGAGGGCGCGCTCCTCATCGGCGACCAGGCCCTCCGCGCCGCGCTCGCCTACCCGCACCTCGGGCGGACGGACCTCGGCGACGCCTGGACCGCGCTCACGGGAACGCCCATGGTGTTCGGCCTCTGGTGCGCGCGCCGATCGTGGGCCGAGGCGAATCCCGCCGCCTTCCGCGAGGTGCGCGACGCGCTCGTCGCCTCGAAGGCGTGGGGCGACGCGAACCGCTTCGCGATCGTCGAGGCCGCGCGACGCGACCTCCAGTTCGCCTACTCGCGCGCCTTTCTCAGCGCGTACTTCCGCGACCTGCGCTACGACCTCGGCGCGAAGGAATCCGCGGGCCTCGCCGCGTTCTTCGAGCGCGCGCACGCGATCGGCGCGATCCCTCGCCCGCCGCGCGTCGTCGTCCCGGAGGCCGCGCCGTGACGGCGATCGCGCGCGTGCTCGGCGAGGTCGCGCGCGGCGAGCGGCGGCTCACCGACGCGGAGGCCGCGGAGGCGTGGCGCGCCCCCTTCCACGTGCTCGCCCGCGCCGCGAACGCCGCGCGCGAGCGCGTGACGGACCCGCGCGTCGTCACGTACGTCTGCGACCGCAACATCAACTACACGAACGTCTGCAACGCGTTCTGCAGCTTCTGCGCGTTCTACCGCACCGAGAAGGACAAGGACGCCTACGTCCTCTCGATCGACGAGATCCTCGCGAAGGTCGAGCCCCTCGTGGCGCTCGGCGGCACGCAGGTGCTCCTGCAGGGCGGCCTCAACGAGAAGGCCGCGCTCGGCTACGTCGAGGACGTCTTCCGCGCCGTGAAGGCGCGCTTCCCGACGGTGGACCTCCACAGCCTCACCGCGACGGAGATCGACTTCTTCGCGAAGACGGAAGGCATCACGCACGAGGAGGTCCTCCGCCGCCTCAAGGCCGCGGGCATGCGCTCGCTTCCGGGCGGAGGGATGGAGATCCTCTCGGACCGGGTGCGCGCGCGGGTTTCCCCGCTCAAGTCGCCCGCGGACGTCTACATCGACATCCACCGCACGGCGCACCGCCTCGGGATGCCCACGACCGCGACCATGATGTTCGGCATGGGCGAGGCGCTCGAGGACCGCATCGAGCACTGGCGGCGCGTGCGCGCCCTCCAGGACGAGACGAAGGGCTTCACGGCGTTCATCCCGTGGACGTTCCAATCCGACGGGTCCACCGCGCTCAAGCACCCGACCGCGACCGCGGACGAGTATCTGCGCGTGATCGCGCTCTCGCGCCTCTACCTCGACAACATCGCGCACGTCCAGAGCGGGTGGGTCACGGAAGGCCCGAAGGTCGCCGAGGTCGCCCTCGCGTGCGGCGCGGACGACTGGGGCGGGATCCTCATGGAGGAGAACGTGATCAGCGCCGCGGGCACGCTCTTCGGCATGAACCCGGCCGCGTGCCGGCGCGCGATCCGCGATGCGGGCTACGTCCCCGCGCAGCGCAACACGTACTACGAGATCCTCAAGCGCTTCGACGCGCCGACCGAGGACGAGCGGCCCGTTCCCCCGGGCGACCGCCTCGCGGTGCACCTCGGCGCGGTCGGGAACCGGGGCCGGCCCGCCCGCGTGACGCTCGGCGGACGGTGAGCGGCGAACCTTCGCCGCCCGTTCCAGAGGCCTGAAGCACGACCGCTCCCGGCCCGCGCCCGATGTATCGCTTCGAATGCCGCGCGTGCGGGTCGGCCTGGACGCCCGTGCCGCCGCCCGATCCGGATTCGATCCGCTCGTGCTTCAGGTGCGAGGATCGCGACATCGTCGCGTGGCCCATCCTCTAAAGCCCGAGAAGGAGGCCCGCGAGGACGATCCAGCCGATCCCGGCGTTCACGTTGAAGAACGCCTTGTTGAGCGCGACGGGGTCCTTCGGATCCGCGATGAGGTGCTCGTACGCGAGAAGGCCCGCGACGAGCGCGACCGCGACCCAGTACGGCCACGCGAGCGCGAGCACGAGGCCGGCTCCGGCAAGCGCGAGGACCGTGAGCGCGTGCAGCGCCCTCGCCCACGCGCGCGCGCCCGCGACCCCGAAGCGCGCGGGGATGCTGCGGATGCCGTGAGCCCGGTCGTGCTCGACGTCGAGGAGCGCGTAGACGACGTCGAAGCCCGCGACCCAGAAGAAGGCGGCGAACCCGAAGAAGACGCCGAGCCACGTGGCGTCGAAGCTCCCGGTCACCGCGAGGAAGCCCCCGCCGGGCGCCGAGAAGAAGGCGAGGCCGAGGACGAAATGGCAGGCCCACGTATGGCGCTTCGCGTACGGGTAGGCGAAGAAGAGGCCGACGAGGAGCGGCGCGAGCGCGAGGCAGAGGGGGTTGAGGAGCGCGGCCGAGACCGCGAGGACCGCGAGCGACGCGGCCGCGAGCGTCCACGCCGTCGAGAGGCCCATCGCGCCGGAGGCGAGCGCGCGCGAGGCGGTGCGAGGGTTCGCCGCGTCGATTGCGCGGTCGAGGATGCGGTTGAGCGTCATCGCGAGCGTCCGGGCGGAGACGGCGGCCGCGAGGACGAGCGCGAGGAGGCGCGCGTTCTCCCAGGAGGCTTCGAGGGGCCGTCCGACGGCGACGAGGCCGACCACCATGCCCGCAAGCACGAACGGAAGCGCGAAGAGCGAGTGCTCGATCTTGACGAACTCGAGGATCGTTCCCAGGGACGTCCGTGTCCGGGCGCTCGCGGCGGGGAGAACGGCCACGGCCAGGGGAGGCCGGTCCGTCCCTTGAAACCTCCCCCGGGCCGGGGTCGAAAGGTTCACGTCAGGGCGTGCGAGAACGAGGACCATGGGCGCGCTCGACCCCGAGGCCTTCGACCGCCACGTCCGCATCCAGGGCGACCTCCACCTCGACGCGGCCGAGGGCGTCCAGGTGTCGGCGACGTGCGTCGACGTCGCGGCGCGCGGCTCCTTCCGGTCCCCGGAGGGGCCCATCCACCTCTTCGTCGAGACGAGCCTCGGCGAGGTCCGGCGCCTCGCGAAGGACGGAGGACCCGCGTGGTCGTTCGTCGGCGAGGCCGCGGGCCCCGACGCGGCGACGGCGCGCCTCGCGCTCGCCGCGACCCCCGACCTCATGACGCGGCTCGCGGAGGCGACGCCCGCGCTTGAGGGCGAGCCCCAGGCGCGCGACCTCCTCGCGTCCGCGGGTTGGCTCGAGGCCGCGCTCGCGCTCGCCGCGTACGAGCCCGTCGAGCTCGCGCTCGAGACGTGGGAAGCGTGATCAGACCGGGTCGCGGAAGCGCTCCGGGAGGCCGTACGCGCTCCACCGCGCGGTGACCTTCGCCTTCGTCGCGTCGTCCATCACGACGAGGCCAGGCCACGGGTCGCGGCCGCCCTCCTCGGGCCGCTTGCGCGTCGCGTCGAGGCCCACGCGGGGCCGGTCGCCCCGCGCGCCGGCGCCGTCGCGCCGGAGAACGAGGTCGCGCGCGGGGTCGAGGTTCGCGAGCGCGTGGAAGAGCGCGAGGTACTCGTTCTCGACGGGCACGTCCGCGTCGAGCACGACGACGAGGTCGTCCGTCGCGACACCCGCGTCCCAGAGCCGGTCGAGCGCCGCGCGCGCGGCGCCGGCCTTCTCCTTGCGCACCGCGACGAGGAGGAGTCCCGGCCCGGGCCGGTGGACGGCGACGGCCCCGGGAAGCGTCGCGCGGACGCGCGCCCCTGAGGCGGGCTCGCCCGCGCTTTGCGGCGCCCGCGGCGCCTCCGCGCCCACGGGCCGCGTCGCGTCGAGGCCGAGATGCGACCCGAGGTCGGGGAAGGGCGAGGCGTGGTCGAGCGTGTCCGTCGGCATCTGGTCGAGCACGAGCAGATCGCGGGCGGGGTCGAGGCGCGCGACGGCGCGCAGGAGGGCGGCGCGCGCGTCCGAGATGTCCTCGTCGCCGTCGTAGACGACGAGCACCTTCTCGAGCGCGATCATGCCCGCGCCCCAAAGCGACATCATGGCCTTGCGGGCGTGGCCCGGGTAGGCCTTCTTCACCGAGACGAGCATGAGGTTGTGGAACCCGCCCGCCACCGGCATGCGCATGTCGACGAGCTCCGGGATCTGGAAACGCAGGAGGTGCAGGAACATGCGCTCGGTCGCGCGGCCGATCGCGGCGTCCTCGTGCGGCGGCACGCCGACGACGGTGGACGGATAGATCGCGTCCTTGCGCATCGTGATCGCCGTGACGTGGAATGCGGGGAAGTCGTCCGCGAGCGAGTAGAATCCCGTGTGGTCGCCGAACGGGCCTTCGCGGCGGAAGGGCTCGTTCACGTCGACGTGGCCTTCGAGCACGATTTCCGCGGAGGCAGGGACCTCGAGGTCGTTCGTGACGCACTTCACGATCTCCGTGCGGCGCTTGCGGATGAAGCCCGCAAGGAGCAGCTCGTCGATCCCGGGCGGAAGCGGCGCCGTCGCCGCGTAGATGAGCGCCGGGTCGCCGCCGAGCGCGACCGAGACGGGAAGGCGGTCGAGGCCCATCGCGCGCGCCTTGTCGAGGTGCATGCGGCCGTGCTTGTGGGTCTGCCAGTGCATCCCGGTCGTATTCCTGTCGAACACCTGCATGCGGTACATGCCGATGTTGCGCTCGCCCGTCTCGGGGTCCCTCGTGAACACGAGCGGGAGCGTGACGAAGCGTCCCGCGTCCTCGGGCCAGCACTGCTGGATCGGGAGGCGCGCGAGGTCCACCGCGTCGCCCGTGAGCACGACCTCCTGGCACGCCGCGCGGCGCACGCGCTTCGGCGGCACGCGGAGGAGGCCTTTGTACTTCATCGCGAATCTCCAGGCTTCGCCGAGCGAGCGCGGCGGCCTGGGCTTGAGGAGCGAGGCGGCCTCGACGCCGATCTCCTCGGGCGCGCGCCCGAGCGCGAGCGCCATGCGGCGGTCGGTGCCGAGGGCGTTCAGGAGCACGGGGATCCCGGACCCCTTGGGGCGCTCGAAAAGGAGCGCGGGCCCGCCGCGCTTCACGACGCGGTCGTACACCTCCGTCATCTCGAGGACGGGGTCCACTTCCGCGCGGACGCGGACGAGCTCGCCCTCGGCTTCGAGGGTGTCGATGAACGCGCGGAGGTCCCGGGGGCCGGCCACGCTCCGCGAAGCCCGGTCGGCCCCAAATAGCCTTTCTCGGCGCGGACGATTCCGGGACCTTCAAGGCGGGTCCGGACGTTGCGTCGCCGTGGCCCGGGCCGTCTCGTTCGCGCACAGCCCCGACCCCGACGACGCGTTCATGGCGTGGGCGCTCGCGACCGGGCGCGTCGCCGACCCGGCCGTCGCCGTCTCCGTCGCGGCGCGCGACATCGCGACGCTCAACCAGGAGGCGCTCGCGGGCGCGGGGCCCGACGTGAGCGCCCTTTCCGCCGCCACGTTCCTGCGCGTCGCGGAGCGCTACACGCTTCTGCGCCACGGCGCCTCGTTCGGCGAAGGCTACGGGCCCATCGTCGTCGCGCGCGCCGGCGCGCCCGTCGACTGGAAGGGTCTCGTCGCGATCCCCGGACCCTCGACCACGGCCGCCGTCGCGCTCGCGCTCGCGAAGCCCGGCCTCCGGACCGTCACGCGTCCGTTCGACGCGATCCTCGACGCGGTCCGCGACCAGGAAGCGGACCTCGGCCTCGTCATCCACGAGGGCCAGCTCACCTTCGCGAAGGAGGGCCTCGCGAAGGTCCTCGACCTCGGCGCCTGGTGGCGCGACGAGACGGGCCTCCCCCTCCCGCTCGGCGTCGTCGCCGCGAAGCGTGCGCTCGGCGACGCGCTCGCGCCGGCAAGCCGCGTCCTCAAGGCCTCGATCGAGGCGGGCCTCGCCCACCGCGCCGACGCGCTCCGGCACGCGCGGTCCTTCGGTCGCGGCCTCGACCGCGAGGAGACGGACCGATTCGTCGCGATGTACGTGAACGCGCGCACCCTCGACATGGGCGACGACGGCCTCGAAGCCCTCCGCGCCTTCGCCCGCCGCGCGGCGGAGGCCGGCCTCCTCCCGACGGGCGCCGACCGGTTCTCGGTCGAGCCGCGCGATTGACCCGCGCGGGGCCGGGTACCTGGGCCGTCCCAGGAATTCTTATCCCCTCGCCACGCGCGTCCAACCTGAACGCCTCGTCTGGCTGGCGAGGCAAAGGGTGAGGTTGGCATGAACACTCCAGCGTACGCGCTCGCGCTCGCGGGCCTGCTCCTCGCGAGCCCAACGGCTATGGGCGCCGGCGACTCCCGGTACGACTCCGAACCCGCGCTCGTCTTCCTCGCGCCACGCGAGGACCTTCCGCCGCCGAGCGCGAGGCTTCTTCTCGAAGGCGCCATGGTGGCGGTCCGCATCCACAATCTCGATCGCGTCGAGACCGCCCGCATCGGCGACCTCGACCTGGGCTCGCACGAAATCCGTCGCAGCGACGCCGCCTTCACGTTCGCCTCCGCGCGCGGCGTCGCGGACCGCATGGGCGGCGGCGTCGTCCTTGCGGTCGAGCGCCTCGCGAACGCGGCGCCGTACCGATACGCCTTCGAAGGCGAGGGCGAGCCGCGATTCTCGAGCGCCGCAGACGTGACACCGCGCCACGGCGCATGGCGCGAGCTGCCCCGCGACGCCTTCTCGTCGGACGTGGGAAGCGACCACGTCGTGCTCGACGCCCGGGAGGGCCGCCACGTCGTCGAGGGGACCTTCGCGGTCTATGTCTGGGACGTCGAGTTCAACCTCGCGAACGCGGGCGAGACGCGGGCCGTCAAGACCGGCGTGACCTGGGCCGCCCCCACGCCGCTCTCCTCCGTCGAGCGGTGGACGTGGGCGCGCATCGAAATCGCGGACGGCCGTCTCGTCCTCGACGGTCGCGCCGCGGTCGAGGCGCGCGGCGACGTCTTCACGCTGACCGACGCGACGGGGTCGACGCGCTTCGAGGCTGTCGGGGGACGGCTCGCGGGCGGCCCCGTCGCGTCCGCGGACCGGCGCGACGCGGCCCTCGTCGCACCGGCGGGATCGGGGCACGGGATCGATCTCGGCCTCGTCGCGCTCGCGGTCGCGCTCACCGTGCCGGCGGGCGCCGCCGTCGCGGTCCTCGCGCGGCGCCGCGCTCCGACCCCGGCGCCCGCGTCCACCGCCGACGCCGCGTCGTTCCTCGCGCGCGGCCGCGCCGCGGCCGTCGAGCGCGACTTCGCGACCGCGCTACGATGGTTCGACGCCGCCCTCGCGCTCGCGCCCGACCTCGCCGTCGCGCACCTTTCGCGGGGCCTCGCGCTCGAAGGCGTGGGGCGCGCGGACGAGGCGGCCGAAGCCGTCGCGCGCGCCGCCGCCGCGACGCCGCCCGACGCGTGGGCCCTCTACCACCACGCGCGCCACCTCGCGATGCGCGGCGCGACGGCGGACGCGCTCGCGCGCCTCCAGCTCGCCGCGGGTCTCGACCCCGCGACGGGGGCGCGGGCGCAAACGGAGCCCGCGTTCGAGGCCCTCGCGGACCACCCGATCTTCGCGGCGCTCGGGGGATGATCAGACGAGGGACGCGACGTGGTCGCAGTCCCAGACCTCATCGCGAGCCGGAGCTCCGTCGTCGACATAATCGATCGAGGCGCGCTCCGTGCACATCCTGAACGGGATGCCCGCAGTCCCCTGCGGGAAGAACACTGTCCGCGAGAACGAACTCCAGTAGTGACCCTCCATCGCTGGGTTGGGATCCACGTAGAGGCCGAATGGGCGGTTTCCGGTGACGTGCCAGACCGAGGTGTCGCGATCGACCTGTTCGCGGTTCTGGAGCGACGGGTCGCAGGGGTTGGTGCGCGCCGAATATCGCGTGCCGACGGAGGGAACGCCCACGGTTGTCCCGATCACGACCCCGGCGGGACCCCAATCGCGGTCGGGCGTGAAGAACACGCAGAGGAGGCCTTTCAACGCGCCGTTCTCGTTGATGGCATAGTGCGGCCTGAACTCGCCCCGCGAGCGACCGTAATCGTCCGCGAGGGGCCGGTTGCCGTATTCGTGCGGATCCGGCGTCGAGGCGGTGCCGATGTAGCCGTCCCGGTTGAGATCCTTCCAGGCGCCCGTGAAGATCTCGATGTTCAGCCAGCCCGGCATGTGGGCCTGATCGCTTCCGGGAGATACTCCGACCATGGGCTTGTGCGTCTGCGAGCCGGCGGGGATGAAGTAGCTCGGGATGAGATCCAGCCACCCGCGGTAACCGTCCTGGAACGCGCTCAACCGGCCCGACGCGCTCGACGCGTGCGGACCCGAGGCGTCTGTGGACGTTTCCTGGGGATACTCCGCGAAGAGCGCGCCGAGGGCGGGCCCGGCCGCGCGCTGGCCCTCGGGCGAAAGGGGTAGGGGGGGCACCCAGCAGTTGTTGGGGCAGAGGAGGTTCACCGCGGGCGGCGGAAGCGCGTCGACGAATGGCGCGGCGATTGCGCCGTAGAGGCTAGCGACGGGCGCGGGCGCGACCGCCGGATAGCGGTCGATGTCGGCGAGGCATCGCCCGATATCGCAGAAATATGGGAGGCCGTCCATTTGCGGCACGAATGTTCCGTTCGCGACCGTCGTCACGACGAACGTGCGGAGGATGCTACCGTCGTAAAAGAAGGCGTAGGTGTTGGTGCTGACGAAACCGCGTCGTTCGATGGCGTCGGACCCGGTCGCGCCCGGCGTGTTCGTGTTGTACGTGAAATCAGCCTCGTCCTCGGAAGGCATGACGGCCGCATCCTGCGTCGGATGGTTCCCGGGTTCCACGAACGCTGCGATGGGCACGTGCGGGATGCCGAGCATCTCGTTGTCGGGAGCCGCGCTCTGGCGGTTTCCGGTCGCGCCCGGATAGACGTGGATGCGCACGTCGAGCACCCCGTCGCGGTTCTTGTCCTCCCACACGCCGTACCACGCGGTCCACCATCCGCGGCCCGGATGGATCACGGCGGGAACAGCCCCGCCCGTTCCGCGCTCGGTCGAGAAGCGCTGCATTGACGAGACCGAATACCCCACGTTGCTCCCGTCTGCGTGAAGGGTGGCGGGCGGCGAGTCCGGAAGCCCGTCGCTTGCGAAGAACGCGTCGAGGATGCGGATCCCAGTCACTTCCGCGTCCGGCGTCAGAACCCCCGGCGAGGACCGGCGGAGTTCGAGCGGACATGCGGGAGACGGGGTGGGTCCCTGGAAGGCTTCGACCACGCAGTTCAACTGGCCCTGGGCGTCGAGCTCAGCGCGGTTGGTCTCAAAAGCCTCGACCCGCATCTCGCCGATGCCGGCGGCGAGGGCGAACGGGGCGAAAACGGCCATCGATGCGAAACCTGCGGCGACAAGGACGGACGTGGAGCGGATCATAGGCCTCCCGACTTGTCAGGAGGCAGACGGATACATGATCGTTCGCCTGCTTCGTCAGCCACCTTCGCCCCACCCCCCCGGCCAGGGTTTTCCCCCGGAGGCGCCGATCGTCGCCGTGGACGGCTTCGTGCTGGACGCGCACCCGGACCCCGGGAAGCGGGCGATGGTGCTCTGGGTCAAGGACCGGGAGGGTCGCGTCCACGCGTTCCGCGAGCCGTTCACGCCGCGCTTCTACGTGCGCGGCGCCGAGGCGGACCTTGCGGACCTCAAGCGCGCGCTCGAGGCGAGCCTCCCCGCCCTCGGGCCGCTCGCGTTCGTCGAGCGCACGTGCGGCCTCGAGTTCGCCTCCTCGCGCCTCCTCGAAATTCCCGTCCCGGACCACGACCAGGTGCATCGCCTCGCGGCGATGGTGGACGGACGCGGCGAGCACAAGCGCTTCGAGCTCTTCGACGTCGACCTGCGCATGAGCCAGCGCTACTTCATCGCGAAACGGCTCTTCCCCTTCGCGGGCCTGCGCGTGTGGGCCCCGGGCCGCTACACGCCGCGCGACGACCCGTGGAGCGTCGACTACCCGTTCCCGGACCTGCGCGTCGCGGACGTCGCGGCGGACCCGGACGCGCCGCGCGGGCGGCCGCCGACGCACGACGACCCCGTGCGCGCGGTGACCGTCGCGGGCGAGACGTACGCGGGGGGCGACGAGGCCGACCGCCTGCGGTGGCTCGCGCGCGAGGTCGCCGAGCGCGACCCCGACGTCGTGATCACGGAAGGCGGCGACGCGTTCCTCCTCGCGTACCTGGCCCACCGCGCGCGCGTGGCGGACGTGGCCGGCTTCAAGCTCGGCCGCGAGGCCGACCCCGCCCCGCGCCGCCGCGAGCGGTCGTACTTCACGTACGGGAAGATCAAGTACCAGCCGGCCTCGCGCGCGCTCGCGGGGCGGCTGCACCTCGACCGGCACGCGTCGTTCTTCCTGCGCGAGGCGGGCCTTGCGGGCGTCGTGGACCTCTCCCGCGTGAGCGGCATCCCGCTCCAGGACCTCGCGCGCCTCGGCGCGGGCACGGCCGTGACCGCGGTGCAGATCGACCGCGCCGCGCGCGAGGGGCGCGTGATCCCGTGGAAGAAGAACGCGCCGGAGGCGTTCAAGACCGCGCGCGACCTCCTCGCCGCGGACCGCGGCGCGTACATCTACGAGCCTGTGGTGGGCCTGCACGAGGACGTCGTGGAGCTGGACTTCGCGAGCCTCTTCCCCAACATCATGATCAAGAAGAACCTCTCCGCGGAGACGATCCTCTGCGAATGCTGCGCGGGCGAGCCGTCGCCGCTCGTCGTGCCGCAGCTCGGCTACCACGTCTGCTCGAAGCGGAGCGGGTTCGTGGGGCGCACGATCGGCCCCATCGTCGCGCGGCGCGAGCGCTTCAAGCGCCTGCGCAAGGAGGATCCGGCGAACCGCGCGCGGTACCAGTCCGTGAGCGACGCGTACAAGTGGTGCCTCGTCACGAGCTTCGGCTACCAGGGGTACCGGAACGCGAAGTTCGGGCGCATCGAGTGCCACGAGGCGATCAACGCGTGGGGTCGCGAGATCCTCCTCACCGCGACCGAGGTCGCGCGCGACCACGGCTTCGAGATCCTGCACGGCATCGTGGACTCGCTCTGGCTCAAGCGCGTCGAGCCTTGGGCGGACGCGGAGAAGCTCTCGGAGGCCGTCCACCGCGAGATCGGCATCCCGTTCGAGTACCAGGGCCGCTACAACTGGATCGTGTTCCTGCCGAACCGCTCGGGCCTTGCGACCGCGGACGCGCCCGCGGTGGGCGCGCTCAACCGCTACTACGGATGCTTCGACGCGCCCCCCGACAAGCCCTCCCGCAGCCAGGCCGGGCAGTCCGTGGACTACATCGCGAAGGGCGCCGTGAAGGCGCGCGGCGTGGAGCTGCGCCAGCACTCGACGCCCCGCCTCGTGCGCGAGGCGCAGGAGCGCGCGCTCGAGACGCTCGCGGGCGCGACGGACGCGGCCTCGTTCCGCGCGCGGATCCCGGCCGCGATCGAGGCGGCGGGCGAGGTCGCGGCGCGCGCCGCGCGCGGCGACGCCGCGCTCGCGGACCTCCTCTTCGTGAACGCGGTCGCGCAGGACCTCGAGGACTACCGCGCCCGCACGCTCGCGCAGGCCGCGCTCACGGGCCTCGCGAAGAAGGGCGTGCGCGTCGCGCCGGGCGACGTCGTGCGGTACGTCGTGCTCGACAACGCCTCGCGCGACGCGACGCGGCGCGTCGTCGAGGCGCGCCTCCTCAAGGGCGACGAGGCGTACGACCGCGCGTTCTACGAGCGCGCGGTCCTGCGCGGCGTCGCGTCGCTCCTCCTCCCGTTCGGATGGACGGAGGAACGCCTCGCGGACGCGCTGAGGCCCGGCCGTCAGCGGTCGCTTGCGGCGTACGCGTGAACGCGCTCAACCCGTTCGGACGAGCGGGCCCTCCGCAACAAGGCGCGCGAGGGGACCGGCGATGGGCGTCGCCGTCGCGTTCGAGGCCGGCGCGTTCGTCGCGTCCGCGAAGTCGACGCGCGTGATGTTGTAGGTGTAGGTCTGGCCCCAGATGTGGAGGCCCAAGCCTTCGAAGAACAGCGGGACGTTCCCGATGAGGCCGTTCGCGAACTCGATGTGGCCGCGACCGACCACGAGCGCCCGCGCCGTGTTCCACGAGAGGTCGAACGCGGCGACGACTTCGCCCTGGTCGGCGCGGAAGAACCGGAAGAGGCCGCCGTCGTCGACTGCTTCGCGGCCGGTGGCCTGCGTCGTGAGGGTGACGTCGTCGAGCGTGATGAGGCCGCTGCGCACCGGCGCGCCCGTGAGGAAGTCGGTGACGGTGCGCTTCGCGGGCTCGAGGGCGCTCACGTTCCATTCCTTGAGAAGCGCGGCGATCGCGGGGTTCGCGGTCGAGTAGCCGACGAGGACGAAATGCATGGTCGCGTTCGCGGACTTGTATTCCGCCGTGGGCGTCACGAGAACACCGCCCAGGATGCCGACGTCGCCCTCGGACTCGTTCTGGCCGGGGACGTCGGAGGACTTGCACTTCCAGCCGATCACGATGAGCGTCGCGGTCGCGTCGGCGGGGTCCAGCGACTCGACCTTGAACCCCTTCGGAATGTTGTCCGCGAAGTCCGCGGGGACCGGGAAGACGCCCGCGATCTCATCGCAGCCCGACACCGCATAGCGGTCGGGGACGAGCGTGAAGTTCCCGACGCCCTCGGCGGGCGCGAGGTCGTCGACGCGCCCCGCCCCGATGCGGGGGCCGAGACAGCCGGCGAGCACGGTCGCAAGGGCGAGCGCGAGAGCGAGGACGGTCCTGTTCAAGGTGGGCCTCCCGCCGCGGCAGTGGGAACGCCGGCGCATGTACCTTTCGCGGGCCCGGTCCCCTCGGTGGCCTTATGGCGGGCGGGCTCGATGCCCCGGCGTGCCCGCCGATCCCCTCGAGGCCCTCCGCCGCGACCTCCGCGCGTTCGTCGACGAGCGGGATTGGGCACAGTTCCACGCTCCGAAGGACCTCGCGGCGGCCGTCTCCGTGGAGGCCGGGGAGCTCCTCGAGGAGTTCCTGTGGAAACCGGACGTCCCGGCCGACCGGCGCGCGGCCGTCGCGGCCGAGGCCGCGGACGTGTACCTCTACCTGCTCCTCCTCGCGGACCGGTGCGGGTTCGACCTCGTCGAGGCCGCGCGCGCGAAGCTCGAGGCGAACCGCGCGAAGTATCCCGTCGAGAAGGCGCGCGGGTCCGCGGCGAAATACGACCGGCTTTAGATGGACACGGGCCGCCCCGGCGCCTGCCTCGGTCGAACCGAGGACGATCGCCCTGGGCCTACTCCACGATGATGTCTCGCACGCCGTGGTGGCGGTCCGCGAGGAGGCGCGCGAGCTGCACGTTGCGGCCGCCCTTGCCGATGACCTTGCCCTTCGCGGCGGGGTCGACCTTCACGCGGGCGACCTCGACCCCGCTCCGCTGCTCGAACGTCACTTCTTCGAGCTTGTGGCGGTGGAAGAGGTTCTCGATGAACTGCTTCTTGTCCGCCGCGTAGCCGAAGATCTCGACCTCCTTGTTGAGCATCTCGCGCAGGCGCTTCAGGTTGACCGCGCCCTTGCCGACGGCCTTGCCGACGAAGCCCTCGTCCACGACGAAGATGACGCGGTCGGGCTCGTCCATGAGGTCCTTGAGGCGGGCGCGGGTCACGCGCTCGAAGAGCGTGAAGAGGCGGAGGGTGTCCGCGTCGAGCTTGATCTCCAAGGAAAGGACTCCAGGAAAGAAAGGATGATCGGGGGCGTCGCGCCCCCGTCGCGGATCAGCCCTCGCGCGCAAGCGCGAGGACGTCCGACTCGCCGGCCTCGAGGACGCTCAGCATCGAGACCGAGAAGGGCTTGCCGCACGCGGGGCCCAGCTCGGCGTTCGTGCCGGCGAACTTGTAGATCGGGACCTTGTTCTTCGTCGCGAGCTTCGTCACCTGGTCGACGGCCTCGGAGGGCGCGTTCGACGAGAGCACGATGAGCTTCGCCTGCTTCGCGGTCACGGCCTTGAGCGTCTCGTTGACGCCGAGGCCGACCTTGCCCGACTGCGTGGCGCTTCGGAGAGCGCGGTTCACGTCCATGTCGATGTCTCCTTCTCCGCGCGCGGGTTGCGCGACTCCGGAGAATTCTCGCACACCCGCCACTGCCTTAAAGGCTTCGACCAGGGCGAGATTCCGACTTCAGCGATCGAAGCGGACGTGACCGTTCAATCGCGCTTCGGCAACGAAGGGTGACGTCGCGACCACCCCGGGGTATGCCACAGCGGATTGGTTGGTTGGTTGGAGCCTCCCCTCACCCTCCTGCGCAGCTTCCATCGGAAGCGCTCGGTCCCAGATCTCCCAGTGCGAGGCCGTTCCGCCGGCGGAGAGTTCCCTCCGGACGATCAGCGAGACGTCGCCCGGTGGCGCCCACGGGAGGTCGATCAGACAATGCTGCGTTTGTTGGCCTGTCGACGCGAACATTTTCTGATCGATTCGGACCTCCAGTTCGCAAACGGCGGCGGGGCCCATGACGATCCTGAATGAACCCCACGTGCCATTCTCCGTCCTCACAACTTTCACCGATTGTTCCGAATAGCCCGCCGCGAGGGGCCAAGCGCCCACCGATAGACGATCACCCTCGAAGTCGAAGAAATTCGAGCCACAACTGTACGCCTCAGACTTGCGCTCGACGACGGAGAAGCGCGCACTCGATCCCACCACACGCACTCCGGCTGGAATGAACGCGCCATCGATCGACCCCGCCGCGAGTGCCATGGCGATGCGATCACCTGCATGGAATTCCGCTTCAAATTCGGATTTGTAGTTGATTCGAAATTGGGAATTCTCCCTCGTTCCTGAAACGTTGTAAACCTTGGGTCGACCCTCGGTTCCGATCACGAGCGCATGACCTGATGATGCGGCCCAGATCCATCCCTGGATCTCATCGGGGAGTTGGAGCGCGAGCCGACCACAGTCTTCGACAATCTCATTGCCGGGGTGGATGGCCGAGACGTTGATGACGGCTCGCCCCGCCTCGACGACGTCCACGAGGAGCGTGACCGCGCCGCCCGCCGACGTCGTATCCGCCCTGGTCAAGCCAACCTCAGCCATCGATGACGATCCTCCTCCTGCCTCGTCAGGGGTGGCTGTTTCGAAGCAGCCGGAGAGTCCCGAAGCGAGGAGAATGAGGACGAAGAAGCTCGGCCGGGCCATAGTCGCCTGCCTCAGCAGATGAATACGCACGTCGTCCCTCTCAATTCAATCAGTGGGAGGTCGTCAATGAGCGGGAATCCGAGGCCGTGGTGGTCGGCGCTGGTGATGATCCCTTGGCTCGAATCGAGCGGGTTCGGTGTGCAACGTACGTGGACGCCAAAGTAACCTTGCACGGGAAGGGCAGTGAATGTCCACGTCCAAATCTCCTTCGATGAATAGGTCACCGAATGGGTGGGAGTCCTGACGTGCCCGTACATGGACTTCAACTCCCAGGGGGCGACGCTGGAATCGAAAACGGCCGTCCAGTGGCTTGAGCCGGGTTCGTTCGTGAGATGGGCGCCAGCCAACTTGGTTTCCATGCTCATCGCGGTCGAGCCCCCACCCGAGCAAGTGATGATTTTCGGGGCCAAAAGCTCGTCAACGGCCCCGCAAGCCTCAACGATTTCCGGAGGGCACGTGAAGCACTCGATTTCGACACAAGGTCCGGAAAGGACGCACTCCACGGGAACACCTTCACCGAAGAGCAGGCAGTCAATGTCGAGGTATTCTTCGATCGGGTCAGCCACTGCAAGGGGTGCGCTCGCCGCGAAACCCGTGCCGACGATCAAAACGCACACCCACGCTACCGCAACCCGGGGGGGGGAGTCATGATAACCCGTATGATATGGTGGAATATATCGTTTTTGGCGGGCAGCACGTCGCCCTTCCTCTTCAATGCTTCCACCCCTGCGAGACGCGGTCCGCGGGGGCGCCGCGCCGACGCCCGTCGCGCGCGAGCCGCCACGGAGCGGTCGCGCCGTCCACGCCGACGCGGCCGCGCGCCCGGGGCGGACGCGCCGCCGTCAAGGCCGGAAGGCGACGATCGTGTCGCAGTCCGAGACCCACTGCTCCTGCGCCACGCCCGTCTCCTCGAACACGACCGCAAGCGGGGTCGTGCACACCGTGAAATCGACCGACCCCGCGGGGAAGAAGAGCGGCTGGAGGGGCCGAAGGTGGCCCGCCGTTCCGGTCAGCTTCACGTCCACCCGGATCGGCGCCGATCCGCCGACGTGGACGCAGGTTCCCGTGGGAAGCTGCAGCGGACACGCCGGGTCCGGCGCGGTCGAGGGAACGGGCGCGCCGCCCACGGTCGTGTAGACGCCGAGCGGGCCCCAGTCGGTCCGAGGCACCAGGGTCGCCTGGAATGTCCCCGACGGGGAGAGGTTCCGCGGACCGACGCCGATGAATTCCCCGCGGGGATTGTAGTAATCGTCCGGGAGCGGCCGGTTGCCGCCCTCGTAGAGGTCGCCGGCCCGCGCCGTCCCGACGGCCCCTTCGCCCGAAGCGTCGTGCCAGACGCCGACCCAGACGTCGAAGGAGAAGTAGCCCGGCGGGAAGGACTGGGAAGCGGCCCCCGCGAATCCGGGGGGCGCGGCGAGGGCATCGTAGCTTCCGGCAAGGGCGGCCGCGTACCCATACCGCGGGAGCAGATCGAGCCAGCCCGCATATCGCTCGAGGTACTCGTCGTGTCGACCCGCCGCGGAAGCGTCGCCTCCCTCGCGCCATTCGCGCTCGTAGGGCGCCCAGACGAAACCCTGGACGCGACCCAGGTCGGATTCGATCGGGAGGCCTCCCGCGCGCACCGGCTCCAGACGGCACGCGTTCGGACACGTGCCGTACGACGGACTGCCGATCGCCGTGACCGGCTTCGCCAGCTCGCCGTAGAGGCTGGCGATCGGTCCCGGGGCGACGGCGTGGTAGCGGTCGACGTCCACGCGGGAATCGGGACGACCCGTCCAGGCCCGGCCGTCGAGGCTGGGCGCGAGGACGGGATCACTCACCACCGTGACCTCGAGGGTGGAGAAGAGGCTGCCGTCCAGGAAGAGGATGTACCGGCCCCGGTCCGTCTGGTAGAGACCGCCACCGGTGGCGCTCGTCTGATCGACGTACCTGAAGACGAGGTCGGGCGTCGTGGACTCGGGCCGCGCGTACGCCTGGTAGGCCGGGTGGGAACCCGGCTCGACGTAACCGTACAGGGTCGCAAACCGGACGATCTCCCACTCGTTCTCCGGATGGGGCGGGGCGGCCCAGATCCCGAGCGCGTCCACGTTTTCGTCGCCGTCGACGTTGTCCCATCGGCCGAGGAAGGCGATGAATTGACCCGGGCCCGGGGTGATGATCGCCGGGAGGATGCCTTGCGACGCGCGCTGCGTGTTGGTTCCGCGCAGGACGTCGTAGCCCATGTGGTTCAGGCCCCCCGGAAGGTCGCCGTTCTGGGGCCCGTCCTTCGGGTTGCTCGGTCCGGCCGCCGTGACGTAGGCCGCATCCAGGACGCGGATGCCCGACGGGGGGTAAGCGCGCTCCGTCGGTTCGGACGGACACCCGAGGTCGGGGGCCCTCGCCTGGGCGGCCGCGATGCACGTCCGCTGGCCGGCCGCTTCGAGCGCCAGGGGATCGGCCTCGTCGATCTCGTAGGTCACGTCGACCTCGTAGTTGGACTGGTCGAGATACATGCAGCCCGCGAGCGCGAGGCAGACGAAGGGCAGGGTCGCCGTGAGGAGAAGACGCGACGGACGCATGGACGTGGCCTCCCGGGGGCGAGTTTGCGGCCCGCACGAAGAATGTTTCGTGCCCCTTCCAGTCCTTCCCTCACGGCCGCGCGGCCCGCGAGCGCGCGGCGTCGACCGACTCCGACGCGGGCGAGGCCCCGAGCTGGAGGGGATCGTGGCGGGCCCGGACGGGAGCCCGTGGATCTAACGTGGACGCCCCGCTCCTCCCGGATGCCATTCCGGCGGGAGGAGGGGGCGCGCCCGCGCGAGGCGGACGCGCCGGGTCGCCTTACTCGGCCTTCTTGTCGATGAGGCTCGGCGTCTCGTCCTCGCCGCCGGGCGTGATGGGCCCGGCGTCGCCCTCGGGGGCGACGGGCGGCGGAACGGGGGCGGCCTCGGTCGCGTAGAAGTCCGGCGGCGGGGTCCACTTCTTGACCTTCGCGCCCTTGAACGCGTTGGGCTTCATCTGGAGCGTCACCGCGCCCGTGCCGAGCGAGACCGGCTGGCCAACGATGATGTTCTCCGCGACGCCCTCGAGCGGGTCGATCTCGCCGATCATGCCCGCCTCGAGGAGGTGGTTGACCGTGATCTCGAACGCCGCGCGCGCGAGGACCGAGGACTTCTCGCCCGAGATGCCGTGGCGACCGATCGCGCGGATCGTGCCGTCGACCGTCATCACGTCCGCGACAAGCATGAGGTGGCGCTTGTCCACCGTGAGGCCCTGCTCGGAGAGCGTCTTGTGGGCCTCCTCCATGATCGCGAAGCGGGCGGCCTCGATGCCGAGGACTTCCCAGATCTCGCGGAAGTTGTTCGTCGTGGTGCGTGTCGTGTCCACGCCGTCGATCTTCATGACCTTGGCGAGGTTCGAGCCCTCCGTGTAGATGATGTAGCCCTCCGCCTCGCGGCGGATGACGACGCGCGCGATCTCGGGGATGCCCTTGATCTGCGTCTTCTTCGCCTCGGCGGCGATGAGCTGGATCGTCTTGTACGGCCGCTCCTCGCCCTCCGTGGGCTTGAGGAGGATCGTGCCGTCGGGCTGCGGGATGACGTCCGCGTTCTTGATCTTCCCGAGCTTGTCCGCGATCTCGTCGACCGTGATCGACTTGCGGTGGAGCTTCTTCTCGTCCGGCTTCACGACGACCTGGAACGTGCCGAGGTCCGTGTCGACGTCCGCGATGTCGATGAGCTCCGTCGTCTCGATCTCCGCCGCGATGCGCTGCACCTTCTCGGCGTCCTGGCGGTGGGACTCCTCGAGGTAGATCTGCATCATCGGCGTCGACGGGATGCGGCGCGCGTCCACGACCTCGATGAGGCGCGGGAGACCGAGCGTGACGTTGATCTCGGCCACACCGGCGTAGTGGAACGTACGCATCGTCATCTGCGTGCCGGGCTCGCCGATCGACTGGGCGCCGAGGATGCCCGCGGCCTCCGTGGGGTCGATGCGGTGGCTGCGGTACGAGTCCCAGAGGACTTCCGCGATCTTCGCGAGCTTCGCGTCGGGGATCTTCTGGGCCTCGACCTTCGTGATGAACTCGACAACGACCGAGGGCGGGAGGAACGCGTTCAGGGCCTCGAGGCGCTTGCGGAACGGATCGTAGACCGCCCACCAGGCCTGCATGCGGGGCTTGAGCTCCTTGTCGGAGATCTGGCCCGCGCGGAGGCGCCGGGAGAGCTCGTCCGCGAGGTACGTCGGGAAGGACGCCTTGATCGCGGCCGAGACGTCGCGCACGCGCTTCTCCTCGGGCGTGAGCTCCTGCGGCCGGTACTCGGCGTACTCGACGCCCTCGTACTGGACGCGGGTGTCGACGAACTCGCCGACCTCGTCCTTGATGCGCTCGGCGAGCTCCTCGCCGATGCCCTGGACCTCCGCGAGCTCGTCGAGCGAGGCGCGCTGGAGGTCGTAGATCGTCTTGTAGCCGGCCTCGACGAGGGCCTCGGCCTTGGAGCGACCGACGCCGGGGATCTCCGTGAACTCCTCCACGGTCTCCTCGAGGTCCGTCACCTGGTTGATGAGCGACTCCGCGAGCTCCTCGTCGATCTCGTCGATGTCGAGGATGTACTCGATCGGGGTCCGCTTGATGTCCTCCTTCGTGCGGAAGCCGTGGCGATAGAGCGCCTCGGCCTTCTTCTTGTCCACGCCCTTGAGCGCGAGAAGCTCCGTGATCTGGGACTCGGTGACCTCGATCTCCTTCGGGAGCGCGTCCTTGATCGCCTTCGCGAGCTTCGCGCCGATGCCCTCGGCGGCCGCGATGACGTCGACGGGGGCGACGATGAGCGACTCCTTCGTCTTGAAGCCGGCGTCGAACAAGGCCTCGGCCTTGCTCTTGCCGACGCCCTGGATCTCCGTGAAGAGCTTGATCGCGCGCTTGCGCTCCTCGGCGGGGGTCAGCGGCTTCGCGGGCTCGACGGGCGCGACGGCCTCCTCGGCCTTGCCCTTCTTCTTGCCCTTCGCCTTCGCGGGGGCGGCGGCCTCGACGGGGGCGACCGGCGCGGTCTCCTCCTTCTTCGGCTTCTTCGCGTCCTTCGGGGCGGCCTTCGGGGATGCCTTCTTCTTGTCCGCCATCTTCACTCGCCTCCGTAGTCCGTGTCGCCCTCGTTTTCTTCGCTGATCTCGTCGAGCATCGAGCGCGTGAGCTCGACGTCCTCGCGGTCGTACGTACTCTTGCCGCGCGTCGTGCGCTCGGGGCCGACGTCGATGCCGAGGACCTCCTGGATGGCCTCGTTCACGTTGACGGCCTTGCCCTTGAGCGAGCGCGTGGGGTCGATGCCGTCCTCCCCGTACTCGAACTGGATGATCGTGCCGGCCGTGTTGCGCACGGTGCCGTCGTACTCGATCTTCAGGTCCTCGAGCGCGTTGATGAGACGGCGCTGCATGTAGCCGGACCGCGACGTGCGGACGGCCGTGTCGACGAGGCCTTCGCGGCCACCCATCGAGTGGAAGAAGTACTCGGTGGGCGTGAGGCCCGACTTGTAGGAGTTCGTGACGAAGCCCTTCGCGTCGGCGCCGAGGTCGCCCACCTTGAAGTGGGGGAGCGTGCGGCCCTGGTAGCCTCGCTTGATGCGCTCGCCGCGGACGGCCTGCTGACCGACGCAACCGGCCATCTGCGAGAGGTTGAGCATCGAGCCGCGGGCGCCCGACTTGGCCATGACGACCGCGCTGTTCTCGAGACCGAGGTGAGACCCGGCGATCTTGCCGGCCTTGTCACGGGCCCGGCCGAGCTCCTGCATGATCTGCAGCTCGAGGGTCTCCTCGATCGAGCGGCCCGGCATCTGCTCGAGGCGACCCGTCGTGAAGTCCTCGACGAGCTTCTCGACCTTCGAGCGCGAGTCCGTGAGCATCGCGCGGATCTCGGCCTGGGCCTCCTCCGGGATGTCCTCGTCGTCGATCGCGGTCGTGAAGCCCACGACCATGATCGCGCCGATGCAGAGTCGCGTCACGTTGTCAATGAACACGCGGGCCCCCGTCGCGCCGTAGCGGCGGATGATGCGGTTCAGGATCTCGCCCTTGAACGCGCCGATCGCCTTCTCGTCGATCGGGCCGTGGATGACCTCGCCGTTCTCGATGACGGTCATGCCCTCGTGGGCGCAGTCCTTGACCGCGCAGTTGCACTCGACGCAGATCTCGGGGTCGCGGATCTCGGGGTGGAACTTCAGGGAGAAGTCCGCCGGGAGGATGTGCGAGAAGACCTGCTTGCCGGTCCAGTGCGGGACGCCGTCGATCATCTTCGGCTTGAAGCGCTCGTCGATGCGCCGGAGGCCGATGACCGAGAGCATCGAGAGGACCTCGCTCTTCGCGAACGTCCGCTCGCGGAACGTCAGCAGGAACGCGCCCGTGATCTCGTCGTGGATCGCGCCGATGATCGGGCCGCCGAAGCGCGGGGACAGGATGTGCTCCTGGACGCGCATGAGGATCTTGGCCTCGGCGCGCGCCTCCTCGCCCTGCAGCACGTGCATGTTCATTTCGTCGCCGTCGAAGTCGGCGTTGTACGGCGGGCAGACGCTCAGGTTGACCCGGAACGTCTTGTACGGCATGACGCGGACCTCGTGCGCCATCATCGACATGCGGTGGAGCGAGGGTTGCCGGTTGAAGAGCACGATGTCGCCGTCGAGCAGGTGGCGCTCGACGATGAAGCCGGGCTCGAGGCGCTTCGCGACCTCCGCCGCGTTGATGGGCGTGACCTTCAGGCGGCGCCCGTCGCTGCGGATGACGTAGTTCACGCCGGGCCACGTGCTCGGGCCGCGGGCCACGAGCTCCTGGGCCTTCTCGATGTTGTACGGCGTGACCTTCATCGGGACCG
Organism: Candidatus Thermoplasmatota archaeon; assembly: GCA_035540375.1. Classification (NCBI taxonomy): domain Archaea; kingdom Methanobacteriati; phylum Thermoplasmatota; species Thermoplasmatota archaeon. The sequence goes on along the minus strand of DATLGO010000058.1, from coordinate 8,017 downwards.
TCAGCTCCTTCGCGGCCTCCTCCGGCACGCCGACCTCGTTGATCGAGATGTTCGGGTCCGGGGACACGACCGTCCGGGCCGAGAAGTTGACGCGCTTGCCCGAGAGGTTCGAGCGGAAGCGGCCTTCCTTGCCCTTGAGGCGCTGCGAGAGCGTCTTGAGGGGGCGGCCGGAGCGGTGGCGCGCGGGCGGGATGCCCGACGTCTGGTTGTCCATGTACGTCGTGATGTGGTACTGGAGGAGCTCCCAGAGGTCCTCGACGATGAGCTGCGGAGCGCCCGCGTCTCGGTTCTCCTGCAGGCGCTGGTTGATGCGCAGCACGTCGACGAGCTTGTGCGTGAGGTCGTCCTCGGAGCGCTCGCCGGAGTCGAGCGTGATCGAGGGCCGCATCGTCACGGGCGGCACGGGGAGCACCGTGAGGATCATCCATTCGGGACGCGCGACCTGCGGGTTGACGCCGAGGAGGTCGAGGTCGTCGTCGCCGATCTTCTCGAGCCACTCGCGGACGTCCACGGGCGTGAGCTTGTGGCCGTCCTCGCGGAACGTCGTGGGCTTTTCGAAGTCGATGCGCTTCTGGGCCTCGCCGCAGTGCGGGCAGCCCTCGGCCGGCTTCGAGGCCTCCTTCACGACGTCCTTCACGAACTCGTTGACGTCCTTGCCCGCCTCCTTCCACCCGGAGAGGACCTGGCGGAGCTCCGCGAGGCGCTCGTCGGCGAGAAGGATGCGGCCGCACGCGCGGCACGTCGAGCGGAGGACGTTCTTGATGATCTTCGTGTAGCCCACGTGCACGACCGGCATCGCGAGGTCGATGTGGCCGAAGTGGCCCGGGCAGTCGCCGACCGTGCGGCCGCAGGTCTTGCAGCGCAGGCCGGGCTCGATGACGCCGAGACGCGGGTCCATGAGACCCATGTCGATCGGGAAGCCGTCGTCGTCGTACGTGTCGGCCGTGATGATCTTCGTGGCCGACATGTCGCGGATCTCCTGCGGGGAGAGCAGCGCGAACGCGATGCTCCCGATCTTCTTCGGGGCGTTCGTGATCATGGACGTCATTAGATCAGGTCCTCCAGCTGGAGACGGGGGGCGACCGTGAGACTCTTCAGCTCGTCGAGGAGCAGCTTGAACGCGTAGCTCATCTCGACCGGGTAGATGTCGGCCTCGTCACCGCACGTTGGGCAGCGCATGAAGCCTCGGCGGTCCTGCATGGCGACGTGGCCGCAGTGGCGGCACACGAGCTCCGTCACGCGGTCCGACTCGTCGAGCAGCCGGTCCTTGATGACCATGGCCGCGCCGTGCCCGATGAGGCAGTCCCGCTCCATCTCGCCGAACCGGAGACCGCCGTCGCGCGCGCGGCCCTCGGTGGGCTGGCGCGTGAGGATCTGGACCGGGCCGCGGGAGCGGGCGTGCATCTTGCCGCTCACCATGTGGTGCAGCTTCTGGTAGTAGATGACGCCGACGAAGATGTCCGCGGGGATCTGCTCGCCCGTGATGCCGTCGTAGAGCGTCTCCTTGCACGAGTAGTCGAAGCCGGCGCGCAGGAGCGCGTTGCGGAGGTCGATCTCGCCCTCGCCGCTGAAGGCCGAGCCGTCGATCGTGCGGCCCTCCATGGAGCCGACCTTGCCGCCGATCATCTCGAGCACGTGCGCGACCGTCATGCGCGACGGGATGGCGTGCGGGTTGATGATGAGGTCCGGGGGCACGCCCTGCTCGCTGAAGGGCATGTTCTCGGGCGGCACGATGAGGCCGATGACGCCCTTCTGGCCGTGTCGCGAGGCGAACTTGTCGCCGAGCTCGGGGATGCGCTGGTCGCGAACCTTGACCTTGACGAGGCGCGAGCCGTTCGAGGACTCGGTGAACATCACGGTGTCGACCGTGCCGTTCTCGCCGTGGCGGACCGTGACCGACGTCTCGCGGCGCTTCTGCGGCGTGAGGAAGTCGGAGGGCTCCTCGAGGAAGCGGGGCGGGCTCGTCTTGCCGATGAGCACGTCGCCGGCCTTCACGTCCACCTCGGGCGTGATGAGGCCGTCCTCGCCGAGGTTCGAGTACGCGTCCTCCGCGCGGGCGCCCTTCACGTCGGGCGAGGGGACCTCGAAGTGGTCCTCCTGCCCGCCGGGGTAGCGGCGCTCCTCCGCGGCGTACGTGCGGAAGAAGCTCGACCGGCCGAGGCCGCGCTCGAGGCTCGACTTGTTGACGATGAGCGCGTCTTCCATGTTGTAGCCGTGGTACGAGATGACCGCGACCACGAAGTTCTGGCCCGACGGGCGGCGGCTGAAGTTGATGTAGTCCATGCCCTTCGTCCGCACGAGCGGGGGCTGGGGGTAGTGCATCAGGTGGCCGCGCGTCTCGGGGCGGATGCGGAAGTTGCTCTGCCCGAAGCCGAGGGACTGCTTGCCCATGCCCGCGCCCATCGTGATGCGGGGCGACGAGTTGTGCTCGGGGTACACGACGATGTTCGATGCGATCCCGAGGATGACCATCGGGTCGATCTCCATGTGCGTGTGGTCCGGGTTGAGCGACGCCTCGTTGAGCGAGATGTAGAGGTTCTCCTCCTCTTCCGCGTCGATGTATTCGACGACGCCCTCGCGGATGAGGTCGCTCCACGTGATCTTGCCGTCGCGGAGGTCCTTGAGGTGCTCGTCCGTGACCATCGGGCGGCCGTCGCGCACGACGATGAGCGGGCGGCGGGCGCGGCCCGCGTCGCAGTTGATGATGACGTCGTTCGTGCTCTCGTCGAAGCGCACGTTGACCTCGTTCGTGAGAAGGCCCTGGCGGCGGCGGCCGCGGATCTTGTCGACGAGCTCCTTCGGGCTCTCGTGGAGGCCCGCGAGATCGCCGTTCACGTACACGCGCGCGCCTTCCATGTGCTCTCCGGCCATGCTTAGACCCCCAGGTCCACGTCGCGGCTGTGGATTTCCATGACGCCGAGGTCCCGCACCATCTGCAGGACCTCCTTCTCGTCGTAGCCCTCGCTGATCTCCGTCATGAGGGCCATGTTCTTCACGAGACCGCAGTTGGGCCCTTCAGGCGTCTCGTTCGGGCAGAGACGGCCCCACTGCGTCGGGTGCAGGTCGCGCGCCTCGAAGTGGGGCTGCGACCGCGTGAGCGGGCTGATGACGCGCCTCAGGTGCGAGAGCGTCGCGAGGTTGCAGGTCCGGTCGAGGAGCTGCGAGACGCCCGCGCGCCCGCCGACCCAGTTGCCCGTCGCGAGCGCGTGCAGGAGGCGCTGTGACAGGACGTCGCTGCGGACCGCCGTCGACACCTTGAGCTCGCGGTTGCGCGAGTGCGCGCGCTCGAGCTGGTACTTGAGGTCCTTCACGAGGCCCGTGAAGGCGACGCGGAACAGGTCCTCGCAGAGGTCGCCCGCGAGCTTGAGGCGCTTGTTCGCGTAGTGGTCCTTGTCGTCCTCGCCGATGTGGTCGAGGTGGAGCTCGAGCACCGAGCGCGCCATGCGGCCGAGGAAGATCGCCTTCTTCATGCGGTCGTCCGGGTCGTTGCCGAGGTGCGGCAGGAGCGAGCGGTCCATGAGGCTCTCGACGCGCTTGATGCGGTACTCCTTCGCCTGGCCGCCGGCGAGCTTCTTGCCGAGCCACGCGATGGCCTCCTCGCGGTTCGAGACGCCGTACTCGTTCACGGAGTCCTCGATGTTCGAGAGGATGAACGGCATCATCGCGGGGTCCGTCACGATGCCGTTCATGATGTCCTCGTCCGACTCCATCCCGAGGCCGCGCAGGAGCACGACGAGCGGGATCTGGCCCGAGGCCGCGGGGACGGACACCATGAGCGTCGAGTCCTTCTTCATTTCGACGATGACGAGCGCGCGGTAGCCCTCGCGCTGCGAGAACACCTTCGCGACCGGGACGTCGCGGCCGTAGCGCTTGTTGTACTCGACGAGCACGCGGTTCGGCGCGAGGTCCTCGAGGGAGATGAGGACGCGCTCCGTGCCGTTGATGATGAAGTAGCCGCCGATGTCCAGCGGGTCCTCCTGGAGCTCGATGAGGCGGCGGTAGTACTCCTCGGCCGTGAAGGTCGTGCCCTCGTGGCGCTCGAGGTTCTCCTTCGTGATGTTGCACTTCGCCGACTTGACCATGATCGGCATGTCGCCGATGCGGACTTCCTCGGGCTCGTGCTCGACGCCCTCGATGATCGGGATGAACTCGAGGTACATCGGAGCCTCGTACGTGAGGTTGCGCAGGCGCGCCTCCATGGGCGTGAGGAGACGGGTCGAGCCGTCGGCCTCCTTCACGATGGGGTTCCCGACGCGGATCTTGCCGAGCTTGACCTCGTAGCCCTCGATGTCCGTCGTGATGGTGCCGCGCTCGGCCTCGTCGTCGCCGACCTTGATGTGGTCGATGATGTCCTGCAACCAGAAGTTGATGAAATCGTTGTAGGACATGATGTGGTGGTTCGCAAGGCTTCGCTCACGGTAGAAGGCGTCAACAAGCTCGCGCATTCAGTCACCCACCACGAAACGGTACGCCACGGCCTCGCCGGCGGTCGGGGACTTCCGCCGGATGCGCAGGATCTGCCCGGGGCGCGCGCGGATCGACCGCGCGACCGGATCCGACGCGTAGATGCGCGGGAGCTGGTCCGGGTTCACGCCGTACTTCTCGAGGACGGCCCGCGCGTCCTCATCGCTCAAGACCTCGTGCTTCGGAACGAGGTCGTGCTTCATGACGTCGAAGACCTTGGCCATGACGACAACACCTCAGAAAGCCCCGGCCCGCGGCCGGCGCGAATGAATGCGATCCACCGTGCGTTGCATAGCGACTCCCCGCGTGATCCCAGACGCCGCCGGCCGACCGCCGGCTCCGCTCGGCGCGCACGGCGCGCGCAAACGCGGGGGAGGGGCACGGGCTCAGGGGGATTCGAACCCCCGGCCATCGGGTTAAAAGCCCGACGCTCTACCTAGCTGAGCTATGAGCCCCACGGGGGACCCCGATGGCCCATGCTCGGCGGCTCGTCCACGGACAAGCGACGGCAACACGCACCAAAGGAGACCTTCCTCGACTCGACGACCGGACCCTGCGTTCGCGCACCCCGCGCCACACCGATGGATGGCGCGCTCTGGGATGGACTGGCCGTCCGAGATACGCCTTCCCCTATTCAAAGCTTACGCAGGCTAGCGTCGTCCGGGTCTGGATAGGCGTGGGGGAATAAAGGGATGTCGTCAGCGGGGTCCGGAGCCTTCAGCGGTGCACTCCGTGGCGCGCGTTTCACGCCGAAGGTCCCGCTGCGGCGGCGCGCGCCACGCCGTGCCGGGACGCCCGCCGCACCGTAAGCCGTGCACAAAGGGGTGAACACACCCACTCATGCGCGCGCGGGCGAGCGTTCCTCCATCGCCCTTGGACGACTCCGAGTCTCCACCCACTCATGCGCGCGCGGGCGAGCGTGTCATCGGACACCCGGATCCTGGCGCGAATCCCGGCGCGGTCCCGGTTCCGGCCCGGACCCGGTCCCGGACCCGACGCCCAGCGCCCGGACCCGGGCCCCTGCGCCCGATCGTGGCGCGCGCGAACGCCAAGCAATGCTTTTATCGGACCCGCCGATTCCCGCGCCGGTCGTGCGCTAGATGAAGCTCTATGAGTACCAGGGACGCGAGGTCTTCGAGCGCCTCGGCGTCCCGACGCCGAAGGGCATCGTGGTGTCGTCGATGGAGGAGTTCGCGCGGGCGAAGGCCCAGCTCTCCTATCCGCTCGTGATCAAGGCGCAGGTCCTCGTGGGGGGCCGCGGCAAGGCGGGCGGCATCCAGTTCGCGGACAATGCGCAGGAAGCGGAAAAGAAGACCCGCCAGGTGCTCGGGATGGACATCAAGGGCCTCACGGTCGAGAAGGTCTTCCTCGTGGAGAAGCTCGACTTCGCGCGCGAATTCTACCTCTCCGTCCTCCTCGACCGCTCGACGCGCACGCCCCTCGTGCTCTTCTCGACCGAGGGCGGCGTGGAGATCGAGGCCGTGCCGGACGCGAAGATCCGCCGCGTGCACGTGAACCCGGTGACGGGCTGGCAGCCGTTCCACGGCCGCGCGCTCTTCGACGGCCTCGGCCTCGACAAGAACATCCGCTCGCAGCTCGAGTCGATCGCGCAGAAGCTCGTGAAGGGCTTCTCGACGATGGACGCGGAGCTCCTCGAGATCAACCCGCTCGCGGTGACGCCCGACAACCGCGTCCTCGCGGCCGACGCGAAGGTCATCCTCGACGACGACGCGGCGTTCCGGCACACGGACATCGCGGCGCCGAAGGAGGACAAGACCCCGCTCGAGTGGGAGGCCGAGGAGCAGGGCATCGCGTTCATCCAGCTCGAGGGCGACATCGGCATCATCGCGAACGGCGCGGGCCTCACGATGGCGACGCTCGACGCGATCAACCACTACGGCGGCAAGGCCGGGGTGTTTCTCGACCTCGGCGGCACCGACGACCCGGAGAAGGTGCGCGCCTGCGTTCTCCTCATGAAGAAGGCGAACCCGAGCGTCATGCTGCTCAACCTCTTCGGCGGCATCACGAAGAGCGACACCGTCGCGAAGGGCCTCAAGATGGTCCTCGACCAGGAGAAAATCCCCTTCCCGATCGTCACGCGCATCAAGGGCGTGAACGAGGAGGAGGCCCGCGCGATCCTGCGCGAGGCCGGACTCTACACGGCCGAGACGCTGCGCGACGCCGCGGCGCTCACGGTCAAGGTCGGCCGCGCCGTGCGCGACGGCCAGCCGCTCCCGCCCGTCGCGGCGGCGAAGGCGGGGGTGAGGTGAAATGGCGCGCATCGTGAAGAAGACGAAGTCGAAGGCGAAGGCCGCGAAGCCGAAGGGGCTCGTCGCGAAGGCCGTGAAGCAGGCGAGGAAGGTCGCGCGGACGGCCGAGAAGGAGGTCCGCAGGACCGCGAAGCGCGTGGTCGCGCAGGCGAAGGTCGCGGCGCCGAAGCTCGCGCCCGGCGTCTTCGCGCCCGGGCCCGGGTTCCCCGTCGACGAGAACACGCGCGTCATCGTGCAGGGCATCACGGGCCACCAGGGCCAGTTCCACACGGAGAAGATGCTCGAGTTCGGCACGCGGATCGTGGGCGGCGTCACGCCCGGCAAGGGCGGCGAGAAGGTGCAGGGCGTGCCCGTGTTCGACGCGTGCCGCGAAGCCGTCGAGAAGACGGGCGCGAACGCGAGCGTCGTGTACGTCCCCGCGAAGTTCACGAAGGACGCGGTCCTGGAGGCGATCGACGCCGGCATCAAGACCGTCGTCGTCATCACCGAGCACATCCCGTACCATGACGCGATGCAGTTCGTCTGGTACGCGAAGACGAAGGGCGCGCGCGTCCTCGGCCCCAACTGCCCCGGCATGGCGAACCCGCGCGCGAAGGTCAAGCTCGGCATCCTTCCGAACAAGATCTTCAAGCCCGGCGTCGTCGGCGTCGCCTCGCGCTCGGGCACGCTCACCTATGAGATCGTGAACGCGCTGAGCGAGAAGGGCGTCGGCCAGTCCGGCGTCCTCGGCCTCGGCGGCGACCCCGTGAACGGCACGAACTTCATCGACGCTCTCGAGATCTTCAACGCCGACCCGCGCACCGAGGCCATCGTCCTCGTGGGCGAGATCGGCGGCACGGCCGAGGAGGAGGCCGCCGCGTACGTCGCGAAGCACGTGAAGAAGCCCGTGTTCGCGTACATCGCGGGCCGCAGCGCCCCGGAAGGCAAGCGCATGGGCCACGCGGGCGCCATCGTGAGCCGCGGCATGGGCACGGCCCAGAGCAAGATCGAGGCCTTCCGCAAGGCGGGCGTCGAGGTCGCGGAGTTCCCGGGCGACATCGCGGAGATGGTCACCCGGACGCTGAAGAACAGGAAGTAGGGCAGCGCGCCGCTTCGGCGGCGCGCGGGGTTCGGGGCCTTCAGCGGTGCACTCCGTGACATGAGTTTCACACCTCGGCCTCGCCTGCGGGCGAGGCCTCGGCGCATGTCCGCCCGACCTGCGGGTCGGGCTCTCCGCGGCGGTTGCGACCGCCGCGGATCACTCCGTGCCAGAGGAGGGGCGCTGCGCGCGCCCCTCCTCTGGA